>JAUWQC010000142.1 GCA_030611285.1 bacterium
TACATGGGAAGAGGTCAAGGATTTATATCCTAGGCCAGATGATTATATTTTAGTTACCAGAATGAGGGATGGAAAAGAGGTCAAGATAGCCGAAAGACATATAGTTGAAAGAATGAAGAAATGTATAGATGATTTGGAAAAAAGTGATGTCGACTTTATAATACTTCTGTGCACAGGGGAATTTCCAAAGGAAATAACATCTAAGAAGCTAATTTTAAAACCAAGTAAGCTATTGGAGAATATATTTAGAGGTATACTCCAAGAAGGTGTGATAGTAGATATAGTTCCTTCAGCCGACCAGATCTCCTTAATGGAAGAAAGATGGAAAAGAACTAATCCAAATCTGAAAGTTATTGTTAAAACTGTTTCTCCCTATACGGGAACAGTTGCAGAAATAGAAAAAGTTGCGGAAAAAATTGCGAAGACAAATGCAAATCTAATACTTCTTGATTGCCTTGGATTTAATAGAAAAGTAAAAACAATTTTTAGAAAAATCACAGAAAAACCAGTCCTACTCCCCCGAACTCTACTAGGTAGGATAGCAGGAGAACTGATAGAGGGGCATTTTTAATGAATATTTACCAGTAGACAATTATAAATAATAAGACGATTATAAAACTAACCTGAATTTTTCACAGGAAGGAAGTAAGTGTGTTGGAAGTTATTTTAGATGAAATTGTAGAAAATAAAAAAGATGAAATTATAAATGCGACGAAAGGGCTTGTGAAAATAAAAAGTGTTTTTAAAGAGACCAATAATAGTATTAAGCCTTTTGGAGGGGGTATTTATAAGGCGCTTGATTATACGTTGAAACTAGGCAGAAGATTAGGGCTAAAAAGTGATAATGTGGATGGATATGCAGGTTATTTAGAAATAGGTGAGGGTAGAGAAATGATCGGGGTCTTGTGCCACATAGATGTAGTTCCTGAGGGGACAGGGTGGGATTATCCTCCATATAAGGCGCAAATTCATGATGGAAAACTTTTTGGAAGAGGTGCACTTGATGATAAAGGCCCTACAATAGCTTCAATTTTTGCGTTAAAAGCAATCAGAGAATCGGGTCTTCCAGTAAGCAAGAGAGCCAGAGTAATAATTGGAACAGATGAGGAAACACAGGCCAGAGGAATTAAATATTATTTAAAAAATATGGAAAAGCCTTTATGCGGTTTTTCTCCTGATGCAGAATTTCCTGTAATTTCTGCAGAAAAGGGTATCTTAAGATTTAGATTAACAAAAAAAATTAATAACAAAGAAAAAGGAGAGATATTTTTAATAAGATTAACTGGAGGAAACAGGCTTAACATAGTTCCCAATTATGCTAAAGCTGAGATAGAGAGTTCTTATAGAGGTTTAAAAAAAATCCAAAAACAAATAAGTAATTCTAAAACAAATAATAACATAAAGATTACAGAGGGGAGCGGCAATAAAGTGTTGGTAGAATCATTTGGAAAGTCAGCTCATGCTAGTTTACCGGAAGAAGGGGAAAACGCAATAAGTCAGATCGTAGGTTTTCTTAAAAATTTGAACTTTCAACCAGATGATTCAAACGAGTTTATAAAATTTTTATCTGATAAATTTGGTGTTGATATTTATGGCAAGAATCTTAATATTAATTTTAAAGATAAAATATCAGGGTGTTTAACTTTAAATTTCGGTTTGATAGATATTAATAGTAAAGAAGGAAGAGCAGCTTTTGATGTTCGTTATCCAGTCCTAAAGAAAAAGGAAGATATATGGTGTAAATTAAAGAAAGTAGCTGTATCTAATAATTTAGAATTGGAAGAAATTCAACACAAACCCCCATTAAATATTGGCCCGAATACTCAATTAATAAAAACCCTTCAGAGAGTTTATTTTGAAGCAACCAATCAAGAACCAAAACTTATATCTATTGGCGGAGGAACGTACTGTAGATATTTAGAGAATTTTGTAGCATTTGGTCCTGTGTTTCCCGGTCAAAAAGAGTGTGCCCATCAGGAAAATGAATATATTTTGATTGAAGATTTAATTAAAATTACTAAAATATATGCTCAGGCAATTTACGAACTAATAAAATAAAAAATTTAAGAGAGGATTGATATTATGGAATTATCAATTGGAACAGAGGGAAGGAATGAGTTTTTATATCTTGAATTAGCAAAGAGCGCTAAAGAGCTGGTTGAAAATGTTATGTTAGTAAAAGGAAAAGAAAATGTTGTTATAACAGCAGATACATCATCTGATGAAAGAGTTGTGAAAGCCACAGCGAATGCAGTTTATACAGCAGGTGCAATTCCAACTATTGTATGGTACGAAACAAGGTTAACACCAGTTATAGAACCTCCAAATCCAGTCGCCGGAGCAGTGAAGAACGCAGATGTATGGATTGAATATAATTATGCTTATATATTGCATACTCAAGCTTGGAAGGATTCGTTAAAATCTGGAGTAAGATATATTTGCTTAAGTGGAATGGATGTATCTATGATGGTTAACACAATTGGAAGGATAAATTATACAAAAATGATAAAATTGGGAGAAGCACTTAGAAACATGATAGAACAAGCAGATGAAGTAGTTATAAAAAGCCCGGCTGGTACTAATCTTACCGCCTATAACAGAGGAAGAAAAGTGAGGCAGTCTGGGAAACTAGCAGATACTCCTGGAGAGCCAATTATGTTAGGAGGTCAAGTGTCATGGTGTCCAACAGAAGAAACGATAAATGGAACATTAGTATTTGATGGAGCATTATGGCCTCCAGCAGAAATAGGATTGCTTAGCTTACCAATAAAACTTACATTAGAAAGAGGCGTTGTAACAAAAATAGAAGGCGGACAAGAAGCTAAAATTTTTGAAAGATGGTTGGCAAATTTTGATGATTCTACAATGTATCATTTAGCGCATTATTCGTTGGGTTTTAATCCCGGTGTTAGAAAATGTAGTGGAAGAATTGTAGAGGATGAAAGAACATTCGGTTGTATAGAAATGGGCTTAGGTAGTCAGGGGCCACAGATAATGGGTAAAACATGGAAAAGCACATCTCATACGGATGGTATAGTACTAAACCCGACAATAATATTAGATGGAAAAATTGTGGAAAAGGAAGGTAAATATGTTCACCCAGAAGTAATAAAAATCTGTAAAGGATTAAATGTGGGAGGTTATTAAGCAAGCTCGTCTAAAGAGCATCGAGTATAGCTCGAAAAGTGGAAAGTATACAGATTTATAAAAAATAGAATTACTATAGAAGGAAGGTTAAAAATGAAGATTAAAATTATTGTTCCTGTTGCAACTGACAAATGGAATAAAGGTGCATT
>JAUWQC010000143.1 GCA_030611285.1 bacterium
CTATGGTAATTTTAGAATTAAGATTAGCTATTCCTTCTGCTTTTTCATTTTTTAAAACATTTATAGTAAGCATATTATTAACCCAGTCACAATATGTTCTTGAATCCTTATAACCCACAGCAGGAGTAACATAGTAATTACCGCCAATAATGGTTACTTTGAAAGCAAATTCTACCATTAAGCTTTCGTCCTTGTTATAAACTTCGGTTTTAAGGTTATTAGTCCTGGTATTGGTACCATAAATAATATTATCTTTAAAATCAGTGATTCTAATACCAAAAATTGGGCTTTCAACTTTCCTATTAAATTTAATACCTAAAGCTATCTTAACCTCATCACCATATTTGCAATAGTCCAGTTTACTTCCATTTTTATCCAGTAGTCTTATATCAGTTATCATAGCATCGCCAGAGCCAAACCTTTTTATGATTTGCTCTGAATCCAGTCTGGATAATTTTTCAATATCCTCACCATCTACTACCTTTCTGTTGCTTTCAATAACCGTCTTGAATATTTTTTTTCTTTCTTCTTTTTGCTGGTCTTCTGCCCTCTTTTTTTCAAGTTCTTCAACATATGCCCTGTACTGGCTAACCACCCTTATAGGATTCCCTAAATCTACAATTTTACCTTCCTTTAGGAATGCAACCCTGCTGCATAAATCAGATATGGTTTCAAGATCATGGGAAACTATGATAATAGTTTTACCTCGTTTCATGATGTCATATATGGCTTTGTAGCATTTAGCCTGAAATGACTGGTCCCCTACAGCTAAAACTTCATCTACCAGCAATATATCCGGATTAACATTTATGGCTATGGAAAATCCTAGCCGCATATACATACCAGAAGAATAATTCTTAACTGGGGTATCAATAAATTTTTCAAGTTCTGAAAATCTTACAATCTGATCAAATCTTTTATCCACTTCTCTTTTTCTCATACCCAGTATGGCAGAATTAATATATATATTTTCCCTACCTGTAAGGTCAGGATGAAATCCTGCACCTAATTCTAAAAGTGCAGATACTTTACCATCTATGTTAATCTTTCCGGAATTTGGCTGGATTATATTTGAGATAAGCTTTAGAAGAGTACTTTTACCCGAACCATTAGGACCAATTATTCCAAAGGTTTCACCATATTTAATAGAAAAGGATATATCATCTAAAGCCAGGAATTCTTCATAAGTAGTTCTTCTTCCTCTAAGTATGGTGTTTTTTAGACTGGGAATTTTTTCATGATAAATTCTATATCTTTTAGTAACCTTATTTATATCAACTGCTATGTTATTTAAACTCTTATTTTTATCAACCATAATTTATATTTCCTCTGCAAATCTAGGCTCCAATTTTTTAAAAACAAAATAACCAATAAAAAATATTAATAGTGTTATTCCTAAAGCACTCAAAGTTTCCCATAATAAAGGAAAACCAGCTCCCTCAGGGTATTTTATATAATAAAAAATATTGCGGTAATAAGCTGTATATATAGTCATAGGATTAATTTTTATAATAGTCATAGGATTAATTTTTATAATAAACTGGAATCTTTCCGGCACCATACTTAATGGATATATAATCGGGGTTCCAAAAAACCATACCATCATAATAATGGTTATCAGATGTTGAAGATCCCGGAAAAATACATTTAAAGCTGAAACTAGCAGAGTCATACCTACCACTAGAAAGAATTGTATAAATATTAGTATCGGCAGCAGATATAAAAACATATAAAATTTATAACCCATAATCCCGAGTACAATAAATAGTGCCACAAGCTCAAAAAAGAAATTAACAAGATTTGAAAATATAATGGACAGAGGAATAATCTCCCTGGGAAAGTAAATCTTATTTACCAGGTTGCTGTTGGCAATAATACTGCTGGCCCCATAATTTACGGAATTTGAAAGAAAATTAAAGGGAAGCAGAGCACAGATTAAAAAAATGGCAAATTCTTTAATGCCGCCACGCAGGACAATGGAAAATACGAAAGTATAAACCAGCATAGTGAGTATAGGATTAAGAAGGGACCAGAAAAAACCCAGAACAGACCCTCTGTATTTTACCTTTAATTCTTTTTTAGTAAGGCTAACTATAAGTTCACGATATGAAAACAATTTTCTAATATTTGCTATCAATCTTATTTAACTCCCATTATTACATATTCCAAATTGCCAAATATTATATCATCTAATATTTCTAAATTATTGTTTATTTTTCTTAGAACCTTATTTAATTCCTTATCGTTTATTTGATGTTTTATGAACTTTAACCTTTGTTCCTTCGGAACAGGGCTTTTGTATATTATTTTTAAATTCCTAAATCCAACTTTCTGAAATGTATAGCTAAGTGTTTCTGGAGAAACCAGGTTTATATGAGTTGGATCAATAATATAAGCTCTTGATTGAGCATAAAAGGAATTGGGATTTATGGTCTCTATCATTATTACTGAATCTTGTTCCATTTTTTCCCAGGCAGTATTGATTATGGTAAAAATATCTTTAAAATCAAGATGCTCTACTATCATGGATAAAAAAATATTACCTAAACTTCCCTGGTAATTTTTAAGATAACCTATAGCATCTGCATACTCCACTTCCAAACCCTTATCTAGACACCTTTTTACCATCTGTCTATTAGAATCTATGCCAGATGCTTTTATTCCATTTTCTTTAAGCAGCTCTAAAAATTCTCCCCTTCCGCAACCAATATCCAGGACACTTTTTTGTTTATTTATATAATCTAAATAAATTTTTTGCCTTTCCTTTATCAACTCTTCAGGACCCCTGAACTGATCTTCAAACTTCGAATAATCAAAATTTGAAGGAAAATCTACTAATACCTTATATTCTAATTTTTTAAGTCTATCTTCTATATCATCTACTTTATCCCGAATATCAATAATTTTTCTACTAACTTCATCCAGATTAGATAGAACTTCCCTATTAAAATCATATACAGCCTTATTATATGCATTTTGACGGTTTATAAGGGGTCTTAGGAATAAAAAAAGAATAATTGAATACAGATTTTTTATCTTTCTAAAAAAACCAATGTCATCAGAAACTGGTATTTCTCTTAAATTACTAAATTTTTCTAACCTGCTGGCTACTTCTTTTAATTTACTAGAAAACATTTCAAATAAATGGTAAATACATAAAATTTAGCGTTTATTATATCATTAATTGGGTGTTAGAAAAATAGAAGCATCCAGCTATAAACTAATTAATTACCATGTATTCGATTAGCAAAAAGTATTATTTTATAAGTATATGTACTACCTGGTGCCCATCTTCC
>JAUWQC010000191.1 GCA_030611285.1 bacterium
TATAACCGGTATTTATGGGATGAATTTCCGAAATATGCCAGAAATCAAATGGGTTTGGGGTTATCCTGCAGTTTTATTGGGGATGTCAATTATAGGAATTGTTATGGTTATTTATTTTAAAAGAAAAAAATGGATGTGAAAAAGAGTCGAAGAGGAATAGCTAATGAAGAATAAAAAGGGCTTTACTTTAATTGTATTATTAATAGTAGCCTCTATCATCGCACTATCAGCTTTAATAGGATTAAAATTCTATACTGGCAACCAACAAGGAAAAACTGAAAATACCATTTTTCAGGAAAAGGCAAAAGACACTATAGTTCAAGCTAATACTGCAACCATCCAAAGTTTATTACTAGCAGCGTTTATTGGTGGAGATATTAATCGTGATGAGGCTGTAGGACTTGCTCAAAATGCCGGTTTACAAAATCCTTATAATGAAGTAGCTATGAATACATCAGAATGTTTTCCGGAGATTGCTGATACCCCCGGTGAAATTCAGATTACCTTACTTGCAGAAACTTTTTATATTCAAGGATATGGAGCCGATGGTTTACTTCCCAATATACTTACAGTAAAAAAATAATTAGTGATTTTTCTTGTTTTTATCCTTCGATTAGTTTTCCCGCATTCGGACCAGGGATACAGTTATAGATTTCCTCTACTTTGAAGATAATCATTCCTTTAGCGGGAAGTGTCTCTTTAATCGATTTTACCCAATGTTTGAATTCTTCATATTCAGGACCTTCATTGACATATTTGCAGGTTCCTTTAAGCTGGTACCAGAGTTTAGCTTCCGCTCTTTTTGTTAAAATAGTCGCCTTAACATTTTTTTGAAGATTGGTAAATGTCTTCATAAAGTAGTTATCTGCTAATAAAATTGTTTCATCATCTTTGATTTTTTTAATGGCAATCATATTTATATTAGGAATTCCGTCTAATGTGGCAGTACCAAAAGCGAATGCTTTATCCTGGTTAATGATTTCTTGGATTTTTTGTGGTATTTTCATTTTTATCATCCCTTCTGCTTTTTTAAATAATTCGATTATCTTAAACTATACAAGTAGTATTATACTTATTAGTAGATGAAATATCAAATAATTTCTCATAAAAATTTTTGTCTTAAAATAATTTTGAGGCAAGCCTTTATTGAAGAAGAAAAAATACTATATTCTTCAGACTTAATTCTTCAGACTTATATTTATCAATAAAAATGTTATACTATAATACTGGTTTAAAAACTTGTAACCGTGACAGAGGATAATTTTTTGACACAGTTTTATTTCATTTATAAATCAAAAAAGAATGGTAAAAAAATATTTTATTAAAAAGGGAAATAGGTGAAAGTTCTTATTGGTTAAATAAAAATAATATTGTATTTTAAATAGCGAGAAGACAAAAATTAGTAAACTAAAATTTTATAAAAAAGAAAGGCGGGATAATAATGGGCAATATGTGTCGATGGTACGATCAAACTTCCGGGATGAAGAGAGCTTACGATAAAGGTTTATTAGATAAGAAATGGATTGAGAATTACTGTTGGAATGGTGGGAATGGTTGTGTCAGAAAGAAAAAGTTTGAAGAAGAGGGCCATGTGTCTCCTGATTATGTACTTCCAGATGGTACTATTGATAAGAAGTTAAAAGAAATAATTGAGAGCAAGGGTAATTTTTAAATCATTATTTTTACTAAAATAGAAAAAGTAAAAAAACAAAAAACCGTTACTATCCTGATATCTTATTTAATTGTAGTTAGTCGTTCCCATCTTTTTTCAAGTATATCTTTTTTGCAGATTTCAATTAATTCTTCAATTACCTTTTGCTTTGATATTTCTTCAATGACGATACTTTTAGAAATTTTAATTTGATGTCTGAAACCATTGGCAGGATAATTACTTTTCTTGCAAGTCCTGACTAATCTTGCTATAATTCATAATTAAGAAATTATTTTAAAAATATTTGTAAGATGCTTAAGGAGGCTTGTTATTATGCTGGTAAATTCCGTTCTGGATGCAATAGGAAACATTCCTTTAATTCAATTAAAGAAGATGTCTTCGGGAAATGTATTTGTAAAAGCTGAGTACCTGAATCCCGGGGGGAGTGTTAAAGATAGAGTAGCTAAACATATCATTGAGATGGCGGAAAAAGAAGGAAAGCTTAAACCGGGGATGACCATTATTGAGGCAACTTCCGGGAATACCGGAATTGGCTTAGCTCTGGTGGGGGTGCAGAAGGGCTACCAGGTAATCTGTGTAATGCCGGAAAATATGAGCGAAGAACGGAAGAAAATAATTCGAGCCTTTGGGGGCGAGATTATCTTCACCTCAGCCCAAGGGAGCCTGCCTGGAAGCATAAAAAAGATGAGAGAGATTACCGACGCAAAACCGGAAAAGTATTTTGTAGCTGACCAGTTTGTAAATCCCCATAATCCCGAGATTCATTATCAGCAGATTGCCCCTGAAATCTGGGAGGATATGAAGGGGAAAGTAGATGTCTTTGTGGCTGGAGTAGGAAGCGGGGGAACTCTTCAAGGTATTGGGAAATTTTTAAAAGAAAAAAATCCCAAAGTAAAAATTGTAGCAGTGGAACCAAAAAACTCTGCTGCATTATTACATCAGGAACCAGGACTTCATCAGATTCAGGGAATCGGTGACGGATTTATTCCCGCTGTCCTGGATGTAAAAATGGTAGATATGGTATTTACTGTTACCGATGAGGAAGCCATTGA
>JAUWQC010000220.1 GCA_030611285.1 bacterium
ATTATAAAAAAATGTATTAAAAAAAGAGGATTTTCTGAACCTCACGTAGAACTTTATATAATTATAATCATCTTAACATATTAACATTCCAGCCAGGGCAGTTCTTTGCTAAATATCATTTAAAATATTATTTGACACCTCCTGCTCTCAAGGGAATTAATTAAGATAGAGATTAAATATTAAACTTGACTATTAATATAACTTGGATAAAAGCTAATAAAAACCTGCTAGAGAACCGTCCCCTATCAGGTTATCAGGTTAATATAACTTTAAAAAAATAAATTCTAAGGAGGATAAAAGAATGAAAAAAGAATATAGAACAATATTTTTAATAATGGGTGTACTAATTATCTTTCTTGGTCTTACTTTTTCGGCTATAGCAGAAGAATTTAGTGCTGATTTGAAGATTAAACAACCGGATAAGGAATATGAATTGAAATATTATGTTAAAGGTAGTCTCTATCGATTAGAGAAACTTACCGGTGAGGATAGAATTTTGCTTATTGCTGACCGCAAACTGGACATGACCTGGATGCTAAATCCGGAAGATAAAATATATATAGAGCTGAAAGGTACAGATGCTGCATTTTTTAACCCGAGTCCAGATAAATGTTATCGCCAGCGGAAACTTGCCAGATCCCTGTACGGAAATTTCCGAAGTCCTTCAGGAAAGAGAAGGTGATACCTTTTTTATTACTATTAAAACTTATCGTTCTCCAGGATTTTGCATCCAAGTGCTTGCTCCTTTTGAAGAAATAATTCCTCTTGAGGTTTATGGCTTACCAGCCGGTACTTACACTGTTGATGTTAACGGAGTTCAAGCTACCTTTGATTTAGAAGTTGATAATATTTGATTAAAGGAACGGTTCTTTAGATCATTCTGAATCAAAAATTGGTTTTAACAATAAAAAGAGCTGAAATTTTTTTAAAAAAATAAAGGTATCCTTGATGGTTGTATGGTAAGTAAGATATATAGTGGATTTAAGGAATTATAAGATTTGCTTATTATTTTACAAATGGTATATATTGTAGCTTTCTATGTCAATATTTAGACGAAATTGACTGCTTACGACCGGGAACTTATCCTAAAAAAAATTGAAGATTATTTATAAAAAAAGTTTAGGATAGTTTCAAAAAGGGGGTGGATATTTGAGTCAAGAAAGATGTAGATTGTTTATTAGAGCTAAAAATTTGTAAATAGGAGGTAAAAAGATGATAAAAAGATTTTTATTGTTAGGATTGATTTTTTCCCTTACTATGTTAATGATAGGTTGTATTCCCAGTTCCAAGGCAGAGTTAGCAGTGCAAAGCCTTGATCCACCTGTTGTGATTTGTAGTGGTATTGTTGCCGTAAGCTGCACCACTACAGTGACATTTACCATTGCCAATACAGGTACAGCTGACGCTGGTCCGTTTAAGATTCTGGTCCAGGCTGACCCGGGATTAGCACAACAGGGGACTGTAAGCGTTGTTAGCCTTGCAGCTGGTGCCACCACTACTCTTACAATAATTCTACCAGCAGGTGGTAACTGCTTTGATTCTGACTGCACTATTTGCATAACTGTAGATTCGGATGATGAAGTAATCGAGTCTAACGAGGGAAATAATTATTATTGTGAGACAACAATCGGATAGATATTCAGTCAATATAGTAGTAAAAGATTAATTAAGTAAGTATAATTTTCCTGTGAAAGGGCAGAATAGTGGTTAGGTTTCGTCTGGCCCGGGCTTTGCTTTAAATTTTGCAGAGCCCGGGTATATTATTTATAGAAAGTTGTGAATGTTATTCAGGGTACAGTTCTATAAACCATTCCGAATCAAAAATTGATTTTCGACAATAAAAAAAGGGTGAAGATTTATGAAAAAGATATTCTGTTTAATTTTAATTTTCATAATTGTAAATTTTTATGTCTTTCCGATTTCTTTGGCTGATGGTGGTTTATTTACCCAGTTATATAGAGACATATATGAACCAAATCAATTAGCTATGATTGTATTTGATGATATGGTGGAGAAGATAATTTTTCAGATAGATTACGAGGGAGATGCGGAAGATTTTGCCTGGGTTATTCCAGTGCCAGCTTATCCTAAATTATTCTCCGTCGAAGATGATATATTTTATGAATTACACAAATTAACTCAACCTCCCCCTCCCTCTAGTTTTGGTTGTGGATGGGGAGCAGGCCCACCTCTCTCTGGCTTAGAAGATGAGGGAGTACATGTTTGGGAAGAGAACCAGGTTGGAATTTATCATACTACCACTT
>JAUWQC010000241.1 GCA_030611285.1 bacterium
CTAACGGGGTTCCGATAAGAGTAAAAACTATGGTTCTTTTAAAAGCACCGATAAATTCTTTATTATTAGCTAAATCTAAAAAATTCTTTACTGTGGGAAAAGTTTCTGCTAAATTTGGTGCTACATAAGTAAGTGAAAGTATTATAATCTGATATAAAATTATCATTAAAAATGCTAATAGATATAAAAGAGCTGGTGTGAGTATTAATATACCAAAACTATTTTTGCGAATATTGACTATTAAGCTATTTATCAACCCTTCTTTTTCTATCAACACAGTATCATCTTTCTCCGTATTTATTAAGGGATATACTTCTTTACAAAACATATTATTCTCCCTCTATATTGATATAGAGGGAGAATAATCTAATTACTTTTTATTCAGGATAACCTGCACCTAATATGGCTTTTTGTTCGGGTACATATTTTTCATCAAGCACTTTTTTAATGTAACCCCGGTCAACTTGTCCAGCTTCACCATAATTTTCATCAACAATTATATCATACCAAGCAGCTAAGTAATTTTTACCTATATCGCTATATTCTGCAATTAAGGGGACAGTGTTTTCTCCATTTGCCTTCAGCTGACTAATAGAAATTGCAAACACTTCTCCCATCCATCCTTCGGGGAAAGCTTTACCTAAATTATCAAGAATATCCTTCCGGACTGGCATCATACCAAAAGTCTTACATTCTGCAAGATGGTTTTCATAATTAGTAATCCATTTTGCTAATTCTACCGATAATTCAGGATACGGAGCATTCTTAGAAATGGACCACCACCAGCCACCTGTTGAGGCTTTCTTGCTTCCTACACGGACAGGTTTTCCATCAGCATCTAACTCTACTGAAACACCTAAAGGCATCAATGCTTCACCTAAATCGTCAGGATTAACAAGATAACCTTGCATGGTAGGATGGGTACCACCATGAATAAAGAAGCAGTCTATCTGATGCATCATAGCAAGAAATACTTTTCCGTCTTTCATAGCATTCCAGATACCTCCACCACTCCATGGATCAACCCACATTCCTTCATTATATAGATTATACTTTCGATATACTGCTTCCCATTCAAACATATCCACAACAGGATCAGTATTCATTTTAAGAACATCATCTTGGGTTGCACCTAAATTATAGACTCTATCTACTAAACCCTGTACGGTTCCTCCATATCTCTTTCCTCGATGAGCCATTCTAGGCATCTTAATGCCAAAATAAGGAGTATTAGCCCAATAATAGGATACTACAAATACATCATAATAATCCCATTCATTCGGGTCAGCTTCTAAGGTATATCCTACTGGTAAACCATATCCATTAGCCTCTTTCAGTGAAGCCACAATTTCTGCTTCGAAATTTTTCCAATTTGCTACTGCTTCTTCTACTTTGGGTTTTAGATAAATCATCACCCTGGTTTCAAGTTTTCGAGGAAGATAATATAATTTACCATCAATAGTCCCCATCTTTACGGCAAGGTAATTATACTCTTTTTTGAGGCTAATTAATTCATCTACCTTCATAATACTATCGAAGGGTTGTAAAAAATCTTTTCCAGGAGCAGTAAGCACTCTGGTCATTTCCAAGGGAGTTTTTACCAGGCCAATGGTAAATTTGCCACTTTCCTTTTCCATCTTTAACATCTTCTCAATATCCCACATTGTATCAAAAGATATTACTTTTAATTTTACATCGAATTTTTCTTCAAATTGTGGAACTATGTTCTCTTTAAACCACTTATCCTGGCTGTCCATCATTCTGATAACTAAAGTAAATTCTTTCTGTTCAGCAGCGCTGCCAAAACTTCCTAAAAACAACAACATTATTAACGTTACTAAAAGTATAGTAGAAATTTTGAAATACTTATTCACTTTAAATACCTCCTTTAAAATTTTAAAATCAACTTATATCTACTTTTTCTCTAAAACTAACCTATAATCACCCCCTCTTTTTTTTATTTACATCGAAGTCGTAAACTATAAATTAGTATTTTTTTTA
>JAUWQC010000087.1 GCA_030611285.1 bacterium
CAGATAGAGGCAAGCAACAATGGCAGGATAGATATGCCCAGATGGTATGTCATTGGAACTAAAGGAACTATTATTGTACCAGGGGAAAGCGAGCCTTTCTGGGATGAAGTTGAGATAAATTATATAAAAGATGATGGTAAAAAAGAAATTCAGAAAATAAAACTTGTAGGTGTTAAAGAATCCGGGCTTGAAGGTGGATTCTATGAAGACCTGGTGCCATATCTGAATGGCAAGGTAAAAGAATTTGTATCCATGTATGAGGCAGCAAAAGTAGTAAAAGTATTGGAAATGATAAAAAAATCCAGTGAAGAGAATAGATTTGTAGAATTTTAAATATATTTCTCTTTGATAACTAAATAGGCTAAGCAGCTACATAAGGAGAGGAGTTAAAAATGAATAGTAGAAGTTCCCAGTGGTTAGAAGAAGCAAAAGTAATTTCAAGAATACTTGAGAAATCTCCTAAGTTAGATAAAGAAAAGAGAATAACAACAAAAGAATTTAAAACCCGCCAAAAAAAAGTTATAGATGCACTATCTGCAAATGGAATAGATTGTGCCTTTGTCTATTCTGATGAGCACTATAATGGAGATGTGCCATACCTTGCTGGCAATACTAATATTACAATTGAACCAGTTGCAGGAGTTATAGGTAAAAATGGATTTCATGTCCTGGCAGGGCTTGAGGGAGGCTATGTTTCTGAACAGTTAGGACCAAGATCAGGTGCAAAAATACATAAAGTTGAAATGTTAAAGCTAGCAGATGAAGAATATCCGATAGATGCAGAAAGAGTTGAAGATGTAATAGAAGAAGCAGCAGGATGCAAACCTAAAGTGTTGGGATTATTAACACCCAGAGCTGTCTTTCCAGTTGCTATTTATGATTTTTTAAAAGGATATTTAGGTGGTAATGGTGAGATAGTAAATGCACAGGAAATTTACTATAAGATTAAATATGAGAAATCTCAAACTGAAATGGATCTAATAGGAGATGCAAGTCTTATATGTGATGAAATGTTAAAAGGTATGCTGGCTGTTTTAAAGCCAGGAATGATGGAGACCCAGGTTTCTTCCTGGGGGTATCTGGTAGGTCAGGAATTAGGTGCAGAAGAGATGGGTTTTGATATTATGGTAACTGCAAATGAAGCAAATAGAACCTTAATAGGAAAGTCATTAAATAGAGTAATAAGAGATGGTGATATAGTTCATTTAGGTGTAGCACCTAAACGCGATGGCCTAACAGCCTGCGAAAGAGTAAGTGTAGTTTGTACGAATGATCCTTCAAGCATAACAAAAGAGCAAAAATACTGGTTTGATTTTGTTGAAGAGGCCTTCAAAGTTGGGCTAGAAGCTTTTAGAAAAGTTGCAAAAGAAAATTTGCCGTCAAAACTGCAGGAGCAAGCATTGGTAGATTATTTTAAATCAAAAGAAGATGAAGTTGAAAAATTAATTGGTAAAAAAATAGATCTAGCAAAACAGAAACCTTATACCGGAACTCACAATGCTGGTTATACTGAGTGCCAGGAGTTCTATGGGGCAATTACACTAAACTCTTATGAGCCTTTAGGAAATCGTATTGTAACTATGTTAGATGTAGCAATAAGGGGGGTGGGTAGTAAATGGGATGATATTGTAATACCTGGTCTGGACTATTTAGTTGTAGAAAAAACGCTCGGAAAATTTGGGCCTGAAGTAGAAGTATTGACAAAACTACCTATAAATGTCCAACATCTGGTTGGGAAAGTATATTAGATATCATGTGGATACTTATTTAGTTTACCTGATGGTTATTTTATAAAAAATAGTAAATAAGGGGAGTTTAAATTATGAACAACATTAAATTAAACAAAGAATTAATACTTAGTTTATATGAAACTATGTTAAAAATCAGGCTATTTGAAAAAACTCAAGAAAGGGTTTTTAAAACTGAACAAGAAGGATTTACTCACGTATATACCGGGGAAGAGGCTATTGCTGCAGGCGTATGTGCTAATTTAAATAAGGATGATTATATAACCAGTACTCATAGAGGACATGGTCATATGATAGCAAAAGGTGGGAATATGAAGAAAATGATGGCTGAATTATATGGCCGTTTAACTGGATATTGTAAGGGTAAGAGTGGTTCACTACATATTGCAGATTTTAGTATAGGTGTCCTGGGCGCTAATGGTATAGTTGGTGCTGGGATTCCTATTGCAACAGGTGCAGGGTACTCAATAAAATTAAGAGGCACTTCCCAGGTAGTGGCTTGTTTTTTTGGTGACGGTGCAGTGACTCAGGGGACTTTCCATGAAGGGGTTAATATGGCTGCAGCCTGGAATCTACCAGTTATTTACGTAATAGAAAATAACTTATACATGGTTGGAACAAAAACAGAAAGAGTTTGTAAGGTTTGTAAAAATTATGCCGTAAAAGCACAAGGTTATGGTATGCCCGGGGAAGATATTGATGGAAATGATGTAATTGAAGTTTATACCGCTACTAAAAAAGCTGTAGAGAGAGCAAGAAGCGGGAAAGGTCCAGCCCTTCTTAATTGTATGACCTATAGGCATAGTACTCATTTTGTGGGAGATCTTGATGTAAGAGATAAACAGGAAATAGAGTACTGGAAGGCTAGAGATCCCATTAAAAGGATAGAAGAAAAGATGCTAAAGGAAAAAATTATCACCGAAGATAAAATAAAATCTTGTAGGGATAAAATCCAAGGAATGGTGGATGAAGCTGTAGAATTTGCAAGAAAAAGTCCAGTGCCAAAACCAGAAGTAGCACTGGAAGATGTATTTGTAGAATAAAATAATTTTAATCTTAAAAAGGGGGTTTTAAATAATGAAAACATTAACATATCGTGAAGCTGTTCGCGAAGCTATGAGAGAAGAAATGAGAAAAAATGAATATATATTTTTAATGGGACAGGATGTAGGACCTTATGGAGGAGAGCATCGTGTAAGTGGTGATCTGCATTCAGAATTTGGTGAGTGGAGAGTAAAAGATGCTCCTATATCTGAACAAGGTATTATAGGCTGTGCTCTGGGAGCTTCAATAACAGGATGTAGAGCTATTGCTGAAATACCTTTTATGGATTTTATAATGTTGCCCATGGACCAGATATGTAACCAAATAGCAAAATATCTTTATACATTTGGAGGCCAGGCAAGTGTTCCTTTAGTAATTAGAACCGCGATGGGTGGATACATCCGGGCGGCTGAGCAGCATTCACAGTGTTTGGAGGCCTGGTTTATACATATTCCAGGTCTTAAAGTAGTTATTCCTTCTACACCTTATGACGTAAAAGGTTTACTAAAAACTGCTATAAGAGATAATAATCCAGTTATTTTTGTAGAACATAAATATCTATATGGTATGAAAGGGGAGATTCCTGAAGAAGAATATACCATACCTTTAGGAGTTGCTGATATTAAAAAAGAGGGGAATGATGTTAGTGTGATTGCAACTTCCTATATGGTGCATAAAGCTTTAAATGTTGCAAATAAATTAGAAAAAGAAGGAATATCAGTGGAGGTAGTTGATCCTAGAACATTAGTACCATTGGATAAAGAGACAATTTTAAAATCAGTTGAGAAGACATCAAGAGCAATAATAGTTCACGAAGCACCTCTAAGAGGGGGGATAGGTGGTGAGATCGCGGCAATAATAGCGGATGAAGGATTTGAATACTTAGATGCTCCTATAAAAAGGATTGGGGCAAAGGATGCTCCTATACCTTTCCCATCAGTACTTGAAGATTTTATTCTTCCCAGTGAGGTGGGTATTGAAAAAACTATTAAGGAGCTATTATAAGAAATGTTTTATTAATAGTTATTATAAAATTTTGTTTAGTTTTTAAATTTAGACTTATTAGTACTAATAATTAATAGAAATAATAATGGAAATTTTTTGAAGGAAAGGCAGTAAAGTTAATATCAATCTGTTTAAGGAATATTATCTAATATGTATTATTAAGTAGTAGGTTGTAGGTTCAGCCTAAAGAAATGAAAGTTTTATATTGATGCATATGATTATCAAGGAATGTATATAAATGATCAAAAATATTGCCGAAAATATATTATCATTCGCTATGGATTTCAATGTTGAAGAAATTCATAAGACCAGTATAAAAATTTTGGATGAAATTGGAATTTATATTGGAAGCAATAACGGCCTAAATCTTCTTGATTCTATTGGATGTAGAGTAGATTATAAATCGAAAAATGTTAAAATTCCCCTGTCTATTATAGATAAAGCTTTATCCTGCAACTCTCCTTTTAGGAAATTTTATGATAGAAGTGGAAATAAACTTATTAATATTGGTGGGAATAATATTGTATCTTGTTCTAGTGCTGCACATGTTAGAGTAAGAGAATATGAGGGGACTTATCGTAAGCCAAATTTAGATGATCTAGTAAATATGACTAAGATACATGATTATTTTAAAGATGTAGATATTGTAAGTAACATAGTTGATCCTGTTGATATCTCATTAAAGGCATATCGAACACAGATAGCAGCTATCCTGTTAAAAAATACGACAAAACCATGTGATTTCATTGTTAATAATCCTGTTGAAGCAGAATATATATATGAAATGGGATGTGCTATAAGAGGAAGTAAAAAAAATCTTATAGAAAAACCTCTTTTTAGTATAGGAGCATCATCAGAGGCTGTACTTGGGTACATGGATAAAGAATGTGATCTACTAATTAGATGTGCAGAACTTAGAATTCCAACTGGAGGAGGTTCTTATCCAATAATTGGGCTTACTGCTCCTCTTAGTATTTCAGGTGCACTAGCATTAGCTAATGCTAATTTTCTGGCAGCTCATGTTATAAAAACTTCAATAGATCCAAAAAGTTCTA
>JAUWQC010000073.1 GCA_030611285.1 bacterium
AAAGCTTCAAAAAAGAAAATAACTGAATTCATAAAGAAACTAAAAGAAGAATAAATATTTCCGTAGCTTCTTAAGCTTATCTAAATTTAAGAGTTTCCCTACTCACAATAGGGAGAGTATTGCTTTTTTTCCTGTCTTACCTCTTAAGCTATCCATAAAAGAGAAATTTCTCCCAAATTATTTTCCATCCCCTCTTTTCTTCTGACTAAAAACTCTCATTTTAGTTTCTTTTTCCTTAAAATCCTAAAACCGGTGTTTACTTTCAATTTTTCAGAGGCTTAAAAGAGATACTTGACAAATGAGAATATTGTATTATAACATATTTGTAAATTAAAAATAATTTTTAACTATTTAGCCACGAATTTATACGAATAAACATAAACAAAAGCAAATTTTGATACAAAGATTTATTAACAAGAAATCGAATATAAGGAAATTGTTAAATAATTATTCGTGGTAATTAGTGATGATTAATGGCTGAGTAGTAACAATAATTTAAATTAAAGGGGTGAGCATATGCAGGAAAATGATGTAGAAAAGCATGCTGAAAAATTGATTTTTCTTGTACCAGCTATTTTTAAGTCTTTTCAAATACAGCGCCCTGAAAAACTTTTTGATATTGGTATTAGTGTTTCTGAAATGGCTGTTTTACATTATTTATTTTTCAAAACCAAGCCCAGTATGTCAGAAATGGGCAAAGACCTATATATTGATCTGAGCACTCTTACTCGTATTGTTGATAAATTGATAGAAAAAAACCTTATAATTAGAGAACCAGATTTAAAGGATAGAAGAAAAATAAGACTATCTATGAGTGCAGAAGGACGGGAGGTAAGGGAAAAATTCAAGCAAGAAAGTAAAGAGAAAGCAAAATCTGTCTTAAGACAGATGACCCCTGAGGAAAGAAATACTTTTATGAATCTATTAGAAACTATCCATGCCCGTATTTACGGCTGAACTTTTAGCAAAAAATCATTAATAGAGAAAGGTGATTTTTTATGAAGACTCAAGAAAAAGTTACCCAAGGAGTCAAGCACTTACTTGGAGATCCAAAAAAAGCAATGCTGAAGCTTTCCATCCCCATGGTGATAGGGATGTTAGCCCAAGCTCTTTACAACGTAGTAGATGGTATTTGGGTTGCTGGACTGGGAGCAGATGCCTTAGCTGCAGTTGGTTTGTTTTTTCCATTTTTTATGATCATTATGGCAGTGTCAACAGGTATAGGCATTGGCGGAAGCTCAGCAATATCACGGAGAATAGGTCAAAGAAATAAAGAAGCAGCTGATAATACGGCAAATCATACTATTATATTAGGTATACTTATAGGACTGGTTTTAAGCCTATCTTTTCTGCCTTTTATTGAGAAAATATTTTTCCTTATGGGAGTAAAGGGTAGCGTGGCCCAAATGAGCTCTAATTACGCCAGAGTGTTATTTGGCGGAGCAATATTTATCTTCTTCTCCAATATAGCCAGTGCTATTCTACGTGGAGAGGGTGATACAAAGAGAGCAATGTATGCAATGCTCCTGGGGACAGGACTGAATATGATACTTGATCCCATATACATATATACCTTTAATATGGGAGTAGTTGGTGCTGCTTGGGCTACGATTACATCTATAGCGGTTTCGGCGATATTATTTTTCTATTGGCTCTTTGTAAAGAGTGATACCTATGTCAAGATAAGACTTAAGGAATTCCATCTAAATAAGGGTATAATTAAGGAGATATTTAATGTTGGCATACCTGCCTCTCTGGCGCAGCTTTCAATGTCCATATCAATGCTCCTTCTCAATGTTGTCGTGATTAAAGCCGGGGGGACGGATGGTGTTGCCGTATTCACCAGCGGCTGGAGGATAGTAATGTTTGCTATTCTTCCTTTGCTGGGAATAGCCACGGGTGTTACCGCGGTTACGGGAGCTGCTTATGGAGCAAGGAATCCAGAAAAGCTTAACATAGCCTATATCTATGCCATAAAAATAGGTATTTTAGCAGAACTTGCAGTGGCAAGTATGATTGCATTATTTGCACCCCAGGTAGCATTTATATTCACATATTCTAAGGGAGCAGCATATATAGCTGATAATTTAGTAATATTCCTTAGATGGATGGTACTTTTCTGCCTAACTGTACCCCTGGGTATGTTATCATCAGCGATGTTTCAAGGGGTTGGTAGAGGCAAAACTGCTCTATTTGTCACCATCTTAAGAACAATAATCCTCCAGGTTCCAGTAGCATATATATTTGGAATATCCTTCGGCTTTGGTCTCGCAGGCGTCTGGTCCGGGATGGTAGTTGGAAATGCTATAGCAGTATTTATAACTTTCACTTTGGGGATACTCTTTGTGAAGAGTTTTTCCAGGGCAAAGAAAATTTAAAATGAAACTGAGAATATCAAAACTAAAAGAAATAACTAATTGGGTTGTTAATAATCCTAAAAAAACCATAATTTTTACTATTATTGTTACTTTGTCCTTTTGCTTTTTTATTCCCCGGATAAGCTTTAAGTCTGATATGAAGGATATGGTCCCCCTAAACGATCCGGTAATCAAGGACTTTGAAAAAGTGACAGATGAGTTTGGCTCACAGGATTTTCTTACAGTTGCTTTATGTAGTAATAATATCTTTAATTCAGACACTCTTAAAAAAATTAACAAAATATTTGAAGAATTCTCTAATCTTCAAGGAGTAGAAAAGGTCACCACACCATTAAATATTGATTTAATCGAAGGGAGTGAGGGATTGATTAGCATTACCCCTATTGTAGAAAAAGTTCCTGAAAAAGAGAAAGAAATAGAAAAGTTCAAAGAAAAGATTTTAAGCTCTTCTCAGGGTAAATTCTTTGTAGCTAAAAATGAAAAAGCAGCTCTTATATTGATTACTTTAGAACCGGGTATTGCCGCTACTGAAAAAGCTGACGAATTAATTGAAAAAATACTGGTAATTATTCATCAAAATGAAGGACCAGAGGAAATTTACCTAGCTGGTGATGCCTATATAACTCATTATGCTAAAAATACAATGGGACACGATTTATACTTTCTATTTTCCCTAATAGTTTTAGTAATAATAGGATTTTTGTACTTTTGTTTCCGAAGCAGAATGGGGATACTTATCCCTATACTGACTGTTTTTATGAGCATTATATGGATGATAGGGTTTATGGCTTGTATGGGGTATCCTTTTAGCATAATTTCTATAATAGCTCCTGTTATTTTGGTTGCCATTGGGAGTGCTTATGGGATTCATATTGTAAATAAATACTACGAGGAGATAAGAAACGGATTAAGAGGAAAGAAAGCTGCGTTGAATACTATGTCTGAGATGAATTCCCCCACAATTATGGCTGCCTTAACTACTGCTGCCGGCTTTTTGACTTTAAATACCTCTTTTGTCGTTCCTATAAAACAATTTGGAACTTCAGCGGCTTTTGGGGTCCTCTCAGCTATGCTCCTTTCCTTAACTTTTATTCCAGCAGTTTTATCTCTGGAGAAAAAACTCCCTCGTTATATTAAAAAACAAAGTTCCCCTGGTATATTAGATTCTTTTTTAAAAAAGGTAGGATTTTCTACAGCAGGGCATCCTAAAACTGTAATAGTAATATCCTCTCTTATTATTTGCTTTTTTCTTTTGGGAATTTCCAGAATCAATACTGATGCTGATTTAATGAGATATTTAGGGAAAAATAGCCCTCCTGTACAATCAATTAATAAAGTAGAGGATAATTTTGGAGGAACTTCTCGACTCCTAATAGAAATAGATGCAAAGGGAAAGAATGAAATAAAGGAGCCAGCTGTTCTTAAAAAGATACTGAAGACAGAGAAATATTTAGATTCCTTAAAATATACTGGAGATAGTTCTTCTCTTACTGATATAATTCTTGAGATTAATCAAGTGCTTCACGATGGAGATGAAAATTATTATACTATTCCTGAAACCAGAAGAGCTGTAGCTCAAGAGCTGCTTTTGTTCACTATGCAGGGGGGCTCTGGTATTGATTCTATGGTTAGTTATAATTTCGAAAAAGCTCTTATATCTACACAATTAGAAAATGTAGGCACTTTGGAATTAAAAAATACAATAAACAAAATAGAAGATTATTTAAAAAAAGAATTTGATTCAGATAAATTTAATGTCAAATTAGTGGGAATGCCTAAAATTACCCTACACTTAATGAATAGAATTCTTAATAGTCAGCTAAGCAGTCTATTTTATTCTATTATAATAGTATTAATTATTGTTAGCTTAATCTTTGCCTCTCTTAAAATAGGCTTAATTTGTATTTTACCTTTACTTCTTACCATAGGTATTAATTTTGGAATTATGGGATATTTTGGCATTCCCCTTGATGTAGCTACAGCTACAATTTCCAGTATCGCCATAGGAATCGGAATAGATTATGCTATTCATTTTATTAGTCGTTATCGAAGGGAGATAAAAGATAAGAAAAGTAAAAGAGAAGCTTTAATTACCACCACTAAAACAGCCGGACGGGGGATATTTTTTAATGCAATTACGCTAATATTAGGATTTGGAGTTCTTCTTTTATCCTCTTTTCATGCTATCTTCGTTTTTGGGTATTTAATTTGTTTAATTATGGCCATAAGTTCTGTAGCTTCCTTAACAGTTATTCCAGCTATTTTAAAATTAACAAAAATTAGAGTAAATCAGGAGGTAAAAGAATGTCTCTAAAGATAAGAAAGGAAAGAGTTTTACTGATGGGGTTAGTGATTTTTATTTTATCAGCTCTCATTACTTATGCTGGGGAACTAACTGGTGATGAGATTTTGAAAAAAATAAAGGGTAAAGTTACTGTTACCAGTAGTGGAGAGGCTACGATAAATCTCATTACAGAGAATAAGAGAGGAGAACAAAGGAAGAATAAGGTTAAAATTTATCGCAAAACAACCGAAGGAATAGAAAAACAGCTCATAGAATACTTAGAGCCAGCCGATGTTGAAGGAACGAAACTTTTAAGTATTAGTGAGGAAGGAAAAGAAGATTTAATGTATATTTATTTTCCATTTTTGGGGAACGAAAAAAGGATTGCTGCTCAGGAAAAGGAAAAAAAGTTTATGGGAACAGATTTTACTTATGAGGAAATAGGTAGCAGTGAAAGTTATCAAGAAAAATACAAAGCAAAAAGGCTAAAAGATGAAGATTTTGAAAGTTATTCCTGTTATGTCTTAAGGCTTTCCCCTGAAGAAGGAGAGAAAGAAGAGTATAGTTATCTTAAAATGTGGGTATGGAAAAAGGAATTTATTCCTTTAAAGATAGAGTTTTATAGAAAAGATGAAAAATTAGAAAAAGTTTTAACTGAATCTGATTTAAGGAAAGAAAAAGAAGATTATATCCCTTATAAAATAATAATGGCTGACCAGACTAAAGGGACTAAAACAATTATTGAAATATTGGAAACTAAGGAAGAAGAAATCCCTGATGATTATTTCACTTTAAGATACCTACGTCGGTAAGATTAGTAATATGTGATGCATAATGAGCAATACGTAATCAGTAATAGGTAATGAGTGAATGTGTTGATGAAGCAGAAGCGTCAAATCAGGCCAATGTCGCACGAAATAAACGAAACAAGGAGGTTTTT
>JAUWQC010000041.1 GCA_030611285.1 bacterium
TGAAGCGCCGAATTTTCGCAATTATATTAAAATGGCCTGGAAAAATCTGCATCAAAAATTTGATACGCCTTTGCCCTTTGATCAGTTCTGGAAGCAATCACTGCAAAAAGGAGGGTATTATAAAAATTTTTACCCCTCTCTCTTTTGCATACTTGCACATTCTCCAGTCCAGGTCCAATCTGAAGGGACTTGCATTTAGTTCTATATCCACATCATTTTCCGCTGCTGCATTTATTATCTTTATTATATCCACTCTATAAGGGTCCCTTGCCAGAAGCAGTCTTCCGGTAGGATGGGCTATCATTGTTGTAAACTTATTTTCAATAGCTCTTATAATTCTATCTGTCATCTGCTCTTCACTCAGGTTGAAACTGGAATGGATTGCAGCAATTATGAAGTCAAATTTAGATAAAATCGGGTCGCTATAATCAAGATTGCCGTCAAGCAGAATGTCTGATTCAATTCCCTTGAATATTTTAAAGCTGGCGCATTTCTGATTTAATTTATCTATTTCTTCCAGGTACTGGTTAATATCATTATCCTTTAATCCACCGGCATAGACGGCTGTCCTGCTGTGCTCGCTTATTCCGGCATATTGGAAACCCATTTTCTGCAGGTAATTGCAGGCCTGTTCAATACTGATATTTCCATCACTATGAGTGGTGTGAATGTGAAATATTCCTTTTATGTCTTTTTCCTCTATCAATTTGGGAAGAGTCTTATTTTTTGCAGCCTCAATCTCCCCATAATTTTCTCTCAGTTCGGGAGGAATCCAATCCATTGAAAAAAAGTTAAAAATATCAGTCTCATCGGAACATTTAATCAAGTTGCCATTTTTAAAAAGCCCGTATTCGTTCATTTTTATGTTATCTTTTTTGGCTGCAGTCCTCATAGCTGTAT
Organism: bacterium; assembly: GCA_030611285.1. GTDB lineage: Bacteria > Actinomycetota > Humimicrobiia > Humimicrobiales > Humimicrobiaceae > Hydromicrobium. Next base: position 901 of record JAUWQC010000041.1, read on the forward strand.
TATGTTCCTTGCTTCCTGTAAAATGATGAAGTGCATAGGGATATTGAAAGTCATCTATGGTTCTTATATCAACATTAATTCCTGATTTTAACCTGATGCTTGATTTTGTTTCCCCCCTGGCGATTATATCTTCAGCCTCGCTAAGTCCGGTGAAGAAATCCATTACTTTATCCGGGTTGTCTGTGCTTGCAACTATATCTATATCCTTTACTATCTCTTTCTTTCTGCGCACACTTCCTGCAAGACTTGACCTATTGACATACTTGAAGTCTTGTATTTTATTGTGGATAACTTCGGCTTCTTCTATAATATTTGCAAAAAGATACCTGCCTTTGTATTTCTTTAAAACCTCGATTCCTTTTAAGATATTTTCCTGAGTTTTCCTGCCAAAATTAGGCAGATCTACAAGTCTGTTTTCTATACAGGCGTATTCCAGCTGGCCAATATTGCTTATCCCCAGGTTGTCGAACAGGTACTTTATTTTTTTAGGTCCCATGGTAGGAATTGCAAGCATTTCAACAAGCCCCGAAGGAACAGTTTTTTTCAGGTCTTCATAAAATTTTAAGCTCCCGGTATCAAACAGTTCTTTTATCCTTTCGGCAATATGTTGGCCTATTCCCTTTATTTTCGTAAGGCTGTCTATTTTTAAATCTTTGCCAAAATCAATATCCGATGCCTCAAGAGAACGCACGGAATTCTGGTAGGCTCTGATTTTAAAAGAATTTTCATCTTTTAGTTCCAGGAGCACACTGATTTCTTTTAGAATTTTTATTACTTCTTCCTTATCCATGACGTCTTTAATAAATTTTAATAAATTTTTTAGTATTATTGATTTTAATCAATTGCAACTTCTTAATTTTACCATTTTTTACAGGAAGTGGTGTAATTTTACACTAAATTTATTGCCCTGATTAAATCCATAATTGCAGGATTATCTATTTCAGTTAGTAGTTTCACGGAATTTACTATACTGGATAGCAATATTTGTGAAACTGATATGAACCCCAAAATTAATATGCAGTAAAGTATTATTAGCTGATACTGAAGAATTTAAATATTGTTGTAACCCTTTATTTGATGAACAAATTGAGTGTATAAAAAAGGGAGAATTGTTGCTTCTATTAAATAGGTCTCAAAGATTATATTAAGAAAATATTTAAAAATAGAAAATTGATTATTTATAAATTTGCCTTATGATAAATTTTATGTTAAATTACACCAAATGATATACAATATATGTAAAAATTCAGAGACATCCAAATGGAGTTTTTTTGAGAAAGAAAAAGAATGAAGAATTAGATAATTTTTTAACAAGACTAAAAGATACCTTAATTCATGGTGGAAATAAAAATCTTATTCTTGTAACAAGAGATAAAAATAATAAAACTATTACCGAGCTTGGATTTACTAAAAGGAATATTTTTCAAGAGATAATATCTTTAAGTTCTAAAGATTATTATGACGGTCCATTAAATGATAAAGATAATAATGGGATTTTATGGACTTTTATAAAGAAGATAAAAGGTAGAAATCTTTATATTAAGATAAAATTAAAAAATACAAAAGATGTAATAGTAATATCATTTCACGAAGCAGAATTTAATAATATTTAATTTTAACAATATTAAAAAAATATGAAGGAGGAGGTAAAACAAGTGAGGAAAATGTGCCCTAATTGTGATAAAGAATCACTTGAATATATTAATAAAAGGGAAAAAATAAATATTAGGGGAGAAAATATTGAAGTAGTTGCCAAATATTATAAATGTAAAAACTGCCAGGAAGAATTTGATGATCTTTATTTAAAAAATGATTATTATGACAAGGCTTATAGGAAATATCGACAAGAGCACAACCTGATGCAACCTGAAGAAATTAAAAATATTAGAAAAAGGTATAAATTAACACAATATGAGATGAGCAATATTTTAGGTTTTGGAGAAGCAACACTTAGTAGATATGAGAATGGAGCATTACAAGATGAAGTGCATGATAATCTGCTAAAATTTATCAGTAGTTCAAAAAACTTTTTATATCTATTAAATAATGCTAAGAAAAAGTTTAACCAGAAAGATTTTTCGAGAATAGAAAAAAATGCAATTGCTTTAAATAATAAAAAGCATAGCCTTTATGAAGAAATTCTTGATGATATTTCAAATTATAAAGAAGATATATTAAGTGGTTTTAAAAAATTTAATAAAGTCAAAATATTTAATGCTGTTCTTTTCTTTTCTAAAGAAGGTATATTAAAAACAAAATTAAATAAATTATTATTTTATATGGATTTTAAATTCTTTAAAGAATTTAATATTTCTATAACCGGGCTTAGATATGCTAAATTGCCTTATGGACCTGTTCCTGACAATTTTGGTTTTTTGTATAATATTATGTTAGCGAATAAATTATTAGATGAAAAAGAAAAATATTACTCAAATGAAATTGTAGGAGAAATTTATTTTGCTTTAGAGAAACCAGATCTAAATATTTTCTCGTTGGATGAATTAGAAAATATTTTGAAAGTGGAAAAAATATTTAAAAGTTTTAGCGCTACTAAAATTAAAGATTTTTCTCATAAAGAAGAAGCATGGAAAAAAACTAAGGATAATAAAATAATTTCTTATAAATATGCTGCTGATTTAAATATATAATTTGTAATGTAAAATTTATTTTAAATTTTACTTTTTATCCATAAAAAAACGAAAGTCTTCTGATAGCCTTTATTTTTTCTGTTCTGCCAATTTTACTATCTTTAACTGCTTCTGGTTAAAGGTACAAAAGCTACATCACATAAACCTATTTTTTTAATCCTGGTGCCGCGTTTAATTACCTTATAAAGTGTCTGATTCCAGCTTGAAGGACCGACAGGAATCACCATAATTCCGCCATCTTTTAATTGTTTAATGAATGGTTGGGGAATATGGTCGGGTGCCGCGGTAACAATTATTCTGTCATACGGCGCGTATTTTTCCCATCCAAGGTAGCCATCGTGGTTACTCATTTTTACATTTTTACATTTTTTAAGTAATTCTTTATTTTTTTTATAAAGTGAAGTAATTATTTCCACTGTGTAGACTTCTTTTGTTATTGCAGCAAGTAATGCCACCTGATAACCAGAACCGGTGCCAATTTCTAGAACCTTTTCATTTCCGGTTAGCTCCAGACTTTCAGTCATAAGAGCAACAATATACGGTTGCGATATTGTCTGTCCGAATCCAATGGGAAGCGGTCTATCTTCATAAGCTGAGTCTTTATATGCTTTATCTACAAAAATATCGCGGGGTACTTTTCTTAATGCATCCAGGACCTTTTTATCTTTAATTCCCCTGGAAATAATCTGGTTCTGGATCATATTGTTCCGGAGCAGTTGATATTTCTGTATATCTGAGGATTTGGTATTCTTATTTGATCTTATCATAACTTGTGGTGTTTTGTGATATAATAACTTGTTTTAAATGTTAACATATTATTATAACATAGAAAATATTATAAAATGATTAATTTAAAACTGGCAAATATACTTACAGATATTGCAGAAATTAAAAAATCCAGCCCTGATGATAAAAATATGTTATTGAGTCTCATAATAGCAGCGCGAACACTTAGAGATAATCCTGAAAGCATTGAGAAAATCTATAGCAGCGGAAAACTTAAGAAACTCATCGGTATGGATGAACCGGCATATAAACTTATAAAGGAATATCTGGATACCGGAAGTATTGGATTGTATGAGGAGTTAAAATCGAAATATTCCGAAAATTTAATAAGGCTGGTAAGAATAAGCGGGATGGGGAAAAAGAGAATGTTTAAAATCTATGATACTTTTAATATCAAAAGCCTGAAAGATCTAAAAGATAAGCTGGTAGATAATAACAGAATTGCTGATGTCCTTGCAGAAGGTGGTTCAGGAAAAAATAAGGCAGGTGAATCTTATACTGAAAGGCTTAAGCAATCGCTGGATTATATGGAAAGCATAAAGGGGATGTTCCCCAGATGGCAAGTTGAACTCTATTTAGATGAAATAAAAAATAGTCTTTATAAAATTAAAGATATAAAAAGATTTGTTTTTGTTGGTTCCCTGAGGAGAAAGAAATCTATAGTAAAAGATATAGACATACTTATACAGCCTTATTTTAACAATCTGTTATATGATTTTGAAAGAAGCGAGAAACTACTGGGAGAAATCCAATCACTTAATTTTATAAAAAGATTGGTAAGCAGTGACATAAGGAAAGAAAATATAAGTGCAAGATTTGAAACTGTTTTTGGAATAGAAATTGAGTTTATTATAAGCAGCGCTAAAAATTGGGCTGTAGATATGTTGTATACCACTGGAAGTAAAAAGCATATAAAAAAATTAGAAAGAGTAGCACAGAAAAAAGGGTATTTTAAAAGTGGAAGAATAGATACCGCTGGTTTTTCTGAAAACAGCGGAGAAGTGACAGGAAATTATCTACCAGTTGATGAGGACTTTTATGAGAAAAATATTTACAGCAGGTTGAATTTACAATATATACCTCCGGAGCTGAGAGAGGATCTTGGAGAAATAGAGCTGGCGGAGAATTTTCTGGTGCCATCGCTTCTGACCATGGAAGATATAAAAGGTGATCTTCATATTCATTCCAGATGGAGTGATGGAATTATAAGTCTCCATGATATGATTGAAAGAGTAAAAAAATTTAATTATGAATATATAGCGATCACCGATCACTCAGAGAGCAATTATTATGGCAGGGGCCTGGATGCTAAAAAATTGCAGGAAAAAATAAATTATATTAATAAATTAAAATCAAGATTTAAAGATTTTTATATTTTAATGGGTTCAGAAATCGAAATTAAGGGAGTTGGTAAATTAGATTATCCTGAAAATATAATCAAAAAAATGGATATCGCAATTGGTTCGATACATTCATCCTTTTTAAATACCAGAGCTGAGAATACAGCCAGAACAGTCAGTGCAATTGAAAATAGGTACATTGACTTTATTGCGCATCCTACAGGAGTAGTTTTTGGAAACAGAGCGCCCTATTCTATTGATGTTGACAGGTTGATTTCAGCAGCGGCTGAGAATAATAAAGCTCTGGAAATAAATTCATATTTTTTAAGAATGGATCTTAATGAACAAAATGCCCGTAAAGCCGGAGAGGTGGGGGTAAAAGTGGTTATAAATACGGATGCTCACCGTCCCAATAATATGGATATGGTAAGACTGGGAGTAGATGTTGCCAGAAGAGCGGGACTCCAGAAAAAAGATGTATTAAATGCGCTTACGCTTAAGGAATTAAAGGTGTGGAAGAAGCAAAGAAGTTAGCTGTTCATTTCTTATAATATTCAAATATCTTCTTATCTTTAAAATCAGGTATGAATAAATCCTCTTTACTGTTCAGCGATATATGATCCTGTGTCCAGCCGTAACTAAAACCTCTCTTTTCGGCATATTTTACTACTTCCAGATATTCTTTTGCTGTAATCATTCTATTTAATTCAGGGTACCCGGATGCCTTATAAGTTGGATGATACTGGGCCATGATGCTCAAGTAAACATCGGTGGATAGTTCATTTTTAATAAAGTCCAGAGTCTTTTTGATTCCTCCGGTATTTTCAGGTAAAACCAGCAGTCTTATCATCAACCCCTTTAAGGCTACTCCTTCCGGGTCAACTTTAAGTCCTCCCACCTGTCTGTACATTTCTTTAACTGATTGACGGTTATACCGGACGTATTCTTCAACCATTGAATATTTTCTGGCCATGTCGTCATTGCTGTACCTCATATCCGGCATATAGATATCAATAATCCCTTCCAGCATTTTTATAATCCTGGGGTTATCATATCCGCCGGTATTAAACACTGTTGGGACTGAAAGCCCTTTATTTCTGGCAATGGAGAGAGCTTTTACTATTTGCGGAATCCATATAGTAGGAGAGACAAAATTGATATTGTGACAACCTAAATTCTGTAAATTAATCATACTATCTGCGAGTTCCGATATACTGCATTTTGTTCCTTCAAATTCCTGGCTTATCTGATAGTTCTGACAGTAGACACATTTCATATTACAGTAAGTAAAAAATATGGTTCCCGAACCCCTGTTTCCTGAAATTGGAGGCTCTTCTCCATGATGGGGCACAGCTGACGATATTACAGGATTGTAGCCGGCATAACAGAAACCTTTCTCTTCTGATTTTCTGTTAACCTTGCATTTGTGGGGGCATATTACACATTTATTTAAAATTATATCCAGTGATTTTAAAGATTCAAAAAATTTCATGTTAAATAAGGTACTATTTGGATTAAAATAATAAAGTTAAGATATAATAATTTTACTACTTTGTGAATGGTTTTTTTCTTTCAGCTACTTTTAAATTGTTTTTAATTACAAGGCTATCTACGTAGTTGAGGGTTTTATTAATAATATGGGGATATTTTTTAGGATTTTTTCAATCTTATAAATTCTGTATTCCAGGAAATATTCAGGAGGTATATCCAATCCATCAGAAATTATCTCTATAGTTGTGATTGGAGGATGACCCTCTCTTTTTTTTAGTTTACTAAAATAACTATAGTTTAAATTTGTTTTGTTTGCCAGACTTCTGAGCTTTATCCTCTTTTTATCTATTATTTCTTTTAAAGCCGTACCAAAGTTTTTACTGGAATACATCATATAAAGTTAAATTAATTTAAGTCATTTATCACTTTAAATTAATTCTATAATATTAAGGTAAGTTCTATAAGTTTTTTAGCTGATAATAAGTTGACAATTATATCAACACTTTTAAAAAGGGAAGCTATTTTATATAATAAATGGGTAACAGAAGTAAATAATCCGGTTAGTGAAATATTAAAATATTTATTATATAATTAATATAATTAGCGAAAGAGATTTTTTATAACAATCTTAAAAAATCAGGCAATGAAAGCAGATAAAGATATTAGAATATTACTGAATGTAGATTCTGAAAATGACGCTCTTTTATTTCTAAATAAAATAAAGCGTAAA
>JAUWQC010000096.1 GCA_030611285.1 bacterium
CCGAACGCAGGAAGTGAACTTAAATAAGTAGCATTTATGAACAGGTCATATTTTTTTGTGATTTTCGCGGCATAATCTTCTGATACGAAAGGAAATATTTTTAAATTTACTCTGCTCAGATCAAGGTTAAGCCTACGGGAAACTTTTCTTAAGTCAGCAAATATATCGGTAATCAAATCTACTTTAAATTTATTTTGTTTAGATAAGACTTCAGCAATCTTACAGCTATATCGCTCCCCGCCCCCAAATGTCGACAGGTATCTATCATAAATAGCAATCTTCTTCATAAAATGCCCTGTTAAAAACTTCTCATCCAGCTTTTGATAATTCTATCCTGCACCTTACTGCCAGTTCTTATTCTAATTCTACTTATTAAATTCTTAGGCAGCATATAGAAAAGTTCAAAGAAAATTCTAATCCTGATCGGAATATCAATTCTTTTCTGTCTTTTACCCACAGGCAATCCGGCAATATAATATAGGATGTTTATTATATTTGAGAAAATGAATACCAGATAACTCTTAATAAACAAAAACGGCCAACCACATTTGAAAATCATAAGCAGCCTATTTCTAATCACATGATAGGTAAAATCATAAGACCATTCTTTGCTGGTCCCACAGTGAAAATGTCTTACAATAGATTTAGGAGTAAAGAAATTCTTCCAACCGGCTAATCTGGATCTCCAGAATAGATCAATATCTTCATAGTAGGTAAAAAAGCTCTCATCAAAACCGCCGACCTCATCAAGTATTTTTCTATCCATCATGAAGCTGCTCCCGGAGAGTCCAAAGACTTCTTCTACCCGGTTATATTGTCCTTCATCAAAACTCTCAAAACCCCTATCCATACTGTAAAAGGATTTATTTATCTTAATCCCGCAGCTATTGATAATGTCTTTCCTGCAATCAAAAAATCTCTTTGGGATCTTTATTTTTACCGTTTTAGATTTCCCTGAAACCTTAATATCTTTAAATATTTCTTCACCTACTACCAGTTGTAAATAATTGTGTGAAAGATATGATGATACCTTAAACTGTATCTCGAGGTCCTTATTTAGATTCTCTATTGGTACGGCCAGAACGGCATTATCCTGTGACCAATGATAGATTTTTCCCTTTTCATCTGATTCTGCAGGATAAAATCCATCCATATACTTAACACTTTCATTTAAAGTGCTTTGGTAACTAATATTATTTTCAGCATTGCCAGCTTTTACATCATATATTTGAACCCCCAGTCTCCTGGATTTTCTACTATCGCCCATCTCTTTTTGATTCTTGCTATTTGCAATCAGCTGAATAGGTAGATAAGGATAATAAAAGACCACTTTAGGGCCCACCACCCCTATTTTAGAATTATCAGTAGATTGTATGAAAATAGACAGCATCTCGGCCAGCCAGTCTTTTTCAACTACACAGTCGTTATTTATAAGAGCTATATATTTCCCCTTTGAACGGCTAAATCCTTCATTATTACCTCCGGCATAGCCCTTATTTTCCTTAAGAGCAATTATCTCTACCTGTGGAAATTCTTTTTTCACAAATTTTACAGAACCATCCGTAGAATTATTATCTACCATTATTATCTGGATTTTTTTAGGTGAATAATTAAGATCAAATATGGAATTAAAAAGATTGCCTAAAAATTTCTTACCGTTAAAATTTACAGTGATAATTGATATTAAAGGATCATCATCTTGCGTCAATTAAAATTCTCACCTTACTTTCGGCTTGAAATATCATCCTCTGGAAATTACAATCACGCCTATAGTTATTATAATAGCACCTGCCCAGCGGATGAGATTCACATCCTCTTTTAATATAAATCTTGAAAGAATAAGTACCATTACATATGTTAAACCAATAAATGGGTAAGCAAAACTCAAGTCCACTGCAGATAATACTACCAGCCAGATTGCAGCTGAAATAACATATAAAAATAAACCGGATATTACCAGAGGGCTTTTTATTACCCCAAAAAATAACTGCTTAAGAGCCTCCAAACCGCTGAAATTAACTATCCCAATATGGTTTATACCTATCTTTATTAATATCTGTCCTGCAACAGCTATGGAAATACTGAACAAAATAAGTAAGATAGAATTTCCCAAACTCAATTTATTTCTCTCCTTAATCATAGTTTTACTGTATTTTTATAACAGACCTGATATTTAAAATCTATGCTTTTTTTGCCAAATAATATTTATTGGATACCGTCAGACCCATTATCCTGTCAATGTTTTCAAAATCCCTCAACAATACATCAAGTTTCTGATCTATATCTATCTTTAGCCCTGATATGCTTTTAGGCTTAAAATCACCTAAAACTTCTCACAAACTGCTAATATCATAACCCAGGCTTTTAATTTCCCTCTGGAGGGCTCGGAATATATCAAAATATATCAGAAGTAACCTCTCCCGGTTCTTACGGTTTAATTCATTTATTTCCCTATTAATTTGAACCTGAATATTATTATTAATAGCTTTTACAGACTGGTTATAACTCTTTCTCAAATTCTCAAAATACATACTGGTAAGAAGATACATATATCTTTTCAGTTTTCCCTTGATAGTCCTATCTTCAGCCAGTCCTTCAGAATCTAAAATATCCAAACGGCTTAAAAGTTTCAAATCTTTAAATTCTTCTTTACTTAATTTTATCTCAAAAAGCTCAAATAATTCATTCTTGCCATATATCTCATTCATTTCATTTTCATCACTGCTTATTGCGGTGTACTCAATTTTATCCCAGATTCCCTTATCTATGATCTCAAAGCCAGCATTCTTCAATATGAATTCAATAGTAAAATCATCGATTCTTGCACCGGATCTGTCATTCTTCTTACCCTCACCAAAAAGCTTATAAAGCCCCCGTTTTTCAGGGATCGAAAAAAACAACAGACCATCTCTTTTTAGCTTCGATGAAAGCACATTGGTGAGATCATAGAAAAATTTTGGGGTAATTTTAGAAAAAGCATTATTTACAATAATACCATCGAATCTGGTCCTCTGGGTTATTTTAGATTTTAAAATTCCAACCTCATCTAAGTTGCTGCCCTCGTCCTCCAGACTTACAAAATCATCATCTACTTCCAGGCAGAATATTTTCCCTACATCACTTTTGTCTATAATCTTCTCATCTCTATATTTATTCGAGGTTATTTTTAAAACATTGCTGCAACCTTCAAAATTATTTTTTATAATTTTTGAAATTTTGCTATTTTGTAAATCTATAAGCTCAATAATTTTTCTTTTATCAACTGCATAATATGAATTAACACAATATTTAACCAGCGGCCTGGTTACATTCTCCCAGTAAAATCCGGGAGCAATTTTATTTAAGTTCTTCCTGTAAATTTCTTTTAAGCTCTTATTGGTAGCTACGCTTTCCATAATCCTTGCAAGCTGGTTGGTATTCTCATATTTTACCACTTCGCCTATATTTTCAACTTTTACCATTTTAGCTATAGAATCCCCTTCGGTGGTTATTACCGGAAGTCTTGCCCATATATAATCCATAACCCTGGTTCTATAGGAGAATTCAGTTTCAATCCTCTCATGATGAATTGATAGTCCGACATCCGATCTCATAAGGAGGGCCTGCCTTGATTTGTATGGAGTCCATTCATTAAAAAAAACATTCTTTCCATATAGATCAAGCTCTCTGCTTAACTTTATTGCCTCTATGCACTTTTTCATTTCAGGAAGCTTGAGATCCGGATGTTTGATTCCCATAAATATCAACTTTATATCTTTCCTGCTTCTTGTAATTTCCCATAACGCTTTAATGGCAGTAATAGGATCCAGCCAGTTCCAGATTCCTCCTCCCCATAAAATTACAATGTCTTCCTCTTTAATATCAGGGATTACATCACTGATATATAAGTTTGAGTGAACCGGAGGTTCAGAAGGTATACCAGAAGGTACAATATCTATCAGATTCCTTAAGGTGCTGTCAGAATCATAACTATAAGGATTTATTCTACCCACAGCATTTAACATTCCTATCCAGTAATCCCTTTGTTTTTCGCTTGCACAGATAAAGTAATCGCCAATTGAAAGTTGGAGTTTTAATATATTTAAATTATTTTTATCAATCCTGATCCTTTCTTCCATATTGCTATCCTTAAACATTTCCAGGCTTTCTAAATTGAAAGGATTATAAAGATCTACAATTATTTTGCCCTTGAAATTCTTTAAGAAAGGAAAATAGTAAAGGAGGTGACCCTGGATTAATATAATATCTGAATTCTCAATACATCTCTGCAAACTTTTATAATTCTTTACTTTATACTGACTGGTTTTAAAGCCTTCAGTATCAATGTCTGTCTTATTAGGAGTAAGTAAAGTAACATCCAGATAATTCGACAAAACTTTGGCAAATTCATAGAATCTTATGCCGGGCCCGGCCATCTTTTTACCAATAACGTCATAACTTATTATGCAGAGCTTTGATTGAATTTTTTTACTTGACTCTATAGCCATCATATCTCCCATTTTAAAAAATTTATTTTGAAAATCCTTACGTAATTCCCCGGATTCTCAGATAGTTCAATTTAATTTTAAGATACAATCATTTTAA
>JAUWQC010000243.1 GCA_030611285.1 bacterium
TTCGCAGAGGTTCTTTATAGGTTATATACCAGATATGCAGAAAGCAGGGAATGGAAATATTCTGTGCTCAGCTCCAGCAGTCTGGGTATCGGTGGATTTAAAGAAATCATATTTGAAATTGGTGGAGAGGGAGCCTATGGAATGATGAAGTATGAATCCGGAGTGCATAGGGTTCAGAGAGTTCCCACTACTGAGTCACAGGGAAGAATCCATACCTCTACTGCCACAGTGGCTGTACTTCCTGAAGCTGAGGAAGTGGATGTTGAAATAGACTCATCTGATTTAAGAATAGATGTTTTCCGTTCCAGCGGACCCGGAGGGCAGTCTGTAAATACTACAGATTCAGCGGTAAGGGTAACTTATGTTCCTACCGGTATGGTGGTAACCTGTCAGGATGAAAAATCGCAGCTGCAGAATAAAGAAAGGGCTCTAAAAATTCTAAGAGCCAGGCTTAAGGAAGCAGAAGAACAGAAGCAGATGAGTGAGCAGACAGAAAGAAGAAGGATGCAGATTGGGACCGGGAACAGAAGTGAAAGAATAAGAACCTATAATTATCCGCAGGGCAGAGTGACTGACCACAGGATAAATTTGACTTTATACAAACTTAATGAAATCCTGGAAGGTGATCTCGACCGGTTAATAGGCCCATTAAAAAGTGCGGATAATGAAAAGAAAATAGAAAAGATAGGGGCTTAGTTTATTTGCAAACATGGAATGTAAAAAGTATTTTAGAATGGGCTATAAATTATTTTAAAAACAAAAATATTCCTCAGCCCAGGTTATCTGCAGAATTATTGCTTAGTTCAGTCCTTAATCTAAACAGAATCAACTTATATTTAAATTATAACCGCATCTTAAACCAGCAAGAACTGGGAATATACAAGAAATATATCCTTAAGAGACTCCAGCATGTTCCTATCCAATATATTTTAAAAGAAGCATATTTTAGAAAAATAAAATTATATGTAGATAGTAGTGTACTTATACCCAGGCCTGAAACCGAACTTATAGTGGATGAGGCATTTCAACTTTTAAAAGGCAATTCAGACATGGGGAAAATCAATATTTTAGAGATTGGTACCGGAAGCGGCGCTATTGCTATAAGCATTGCTTATGAGATTGGCAATGAATTAAAAATATCTGACTCCTCCTGGCAGATAATAGCAACCGAAAACAATACTGATGTACTGGAGGTAGCAAAAAAAAATGCTAAAAGTATTCTTGATAGCAGCAAATTTGAGGACATGAAATTTATCGAATGTGATCTGATACCGGAGAAGGATTCTGATTTTTTTAAACAGTACCAAAAAAAAATTAACCTTATAATTTCAAATCCCCCCTATATTTCTGAAGAAGATTATGGGAATCTACCCCGGGAAGTAAAAGAGTATGAACCCAAATCTGCTCTTCTGGCAGGTAAGACTGGACTGGAAGTATATGAAAAAATTCTTTCCAAAATCAAGTCCTATCTGTCCACCGACTTATGCTATATTTTATTTGAAATTGATCCTAAAGTAAGTATCCCCTTGAAAGAGATGTCAGAAGATATCATAAGACCGAAAGCAATAATAGTAGAGAAGGATCATAATCAGAGAGACCGTATTCTGATCATTGAAACATAGGTAAATATAAAACACTAAAAACAATAACCTCAAAAAACTCAACCTTATAAGAAAACCTGTAGTATCTTGTATTATAATACTTTTTGGTATGACACTATTGTGATAATGTCTTATTGCGTCATAGAAAAAGGTACTCGAAAGCTAATACGTTGCTTCATAGGAAAAAGTACCTGAAACCAATACAGAGTAGTAGTGATATAAAGGTAGTAAAATAGATACACTACCCAGTGATATATCCGCAAGCCTCCTCATTTATTACTGCATCCTTTCTTACCTTACTTTTTAAAACATTAAGCTTAAGCAGCTTC
>JAUWQC010000026.1 GCA_030611285.1 bacterium
AGGTGGATTAGCTAAAAAAGTAATAGTAATGGTCTGGCGTGGAGATGGAATCCAAGCCAGCCGGGAAGCTATTGCTCTGGGAAATGATGTTATCTGTAGTCCCAATCCGGTTTGCTATTTAGACTGGAAACAAACTTCTAATGACGATGAAGGAGCTTTTGGGGTTGCAACAATAGGCAAAATATATAATTATAATCCTATCCCGGGAAATCTGCCGGTAAAAGAAGCCAGACATATAATAGGAGTCCAGGGGAATATATGGACAGAATATATGAAAACTGCCGAAATGGTGGAATATATGGCATTTCCACGCGCTCTCGCCATTGCTGAAACCGGATGGTCTCAAGATAAAAATGACTGGGACGATTTTGCCAAAAGAGTAAAAGTCCATTTGGAGATTCTTGCTGAAATGGGCATTAATTTCTGCAAGGTTATAGAAAAATAAATATAATTCAGGTAATATTATTGATAGCCTGATGCAGGAGTACCTCTAAGCAGAAAAGATAAATCATATTCTTTTTATTCTTTTGTTTCTCTATTTTTCTTTAAAAATTTTTTTATTGTTCTTGCCTGTCCGCATTTTTTTAATATAATAACCATTTATGGCTCTAATAAGATATTTTAATTGTTTTCTTATATAATTATTTTAGCAGCGATTATAGAATACCGGGAGAGGAAATGTTTTTAGAAAATTTTACAAGTGAAAAGCAGTGGCAGCAGTTTATAGAAAAATATGAAAGAGCAAATACTGAAGATAAAAAAGGTGAAGTTGGCAGTCTTGATACCTTGATTGCTGACGAGAATATCTGGCCTTTTATAATAAGTGCTTTTTTAAAGTCTTTTTATATACCGGTTCTGGTAATTACATCAACCCTGGAGAGAGCCTGTGAGCTGGAAAAGGAAATAAATTGCACTATTCCAGGGGTTAAAATATTTAATTTTCCCAGCCTTGGAAACAGCATTTTCTATAAAAATAAAATTACTGCTGCAGGAAACCTTACAAAAAGACTCAATACCATTAAAAATTTATTGAATATTGACAGCTCCAAATATCCATTTTTAGTTATTGCTACCAGCAATTCCTTGCTAAATTTAATGCCTGCCTCAAAAGCTGGTAAGCTGGAGAGTATAAAAATATTGACTGGCATTGAATATGATAGGAACCGGTTGATATCCAGATTTACCAACAGTGGTTATGAAAGGGTAAACAGGGTTTATGATAGAGGGGAATTCAGTGCAAGAGGAGAAGTTGTTGATATTTATGATATAGCCGGCGAGAATCCTACAAGGATTGATTTTTTTGGAGATGAAGCGGAAAAAATATTTCTTTATGATATTTCAAGCCAGAAGCTGATAAAGAAATTGGATAAAATCTCTATTTTTCCAAATACAAATCCCTGGAAGATAAAAGAGACAGATAGCGTAAAACCACCTGAAAAGATGGTCTCTTTTATTGATCTGCTCCGGAAGAGTATTCCAAGACTTGCAGTCATATTTTGTGATCCAATAGAAATTTATCTGAAAATAAGAAGTGATATTGATATTCTTCATAAAGTGTTTGATAGAGACAAAGATATTCTAGCAACTGCGAGCAAAGAAATTGCAGACTCCTATCTGGTGAAAAAAGATTTTCTAGAAAAAGAGGATTTTTATTTAAAATTAAATATAGTTTCCACTAAAGAACAGGCCACCGCTAAAAGTGAATTTAATTTGCAGAGAATAACCAGGCAGAAAAAAAGTTTTGGAAATTCCATTGTTTTTATAAGGAATATAAAAAAAGATTTAAAAAGCGGCAGGAAGGTTATTATTTCCATTGATGGAAGTAAAAGAAGAAAGAAGATAGAAGAATTATTTTTAGGTAGTTCCATATCCTATAACTATTTAAGAGATGGAGTTGAAGTTAAATATAATTTACTCGGGGCAGGTGTTGTCAGTATCTCGAACAGCAGGTTATACAGGGGTTACCAGTCCAAAGATGTTTCATTGTATGGGGAACTGGATATTTATGACCAAATGCAGTATCAGATCTCTAAAAAAAAGATTTCTACGGGTAGTGAGATTGAGTATTTTAAGCCCGGGGAATATATAGTTCATAAAAACCATGGTATTGGAAAATATATTGATATTATCTCAAAGCAGATTGGCGATTATAAAAGGGAATATTTTTTTATAGAATATGCAAATAATGATAAGCTATATATTCTAACCTGGCAGGCTGACCGCATTAGTAAATATATTGGGGCAAAAAAACCGGTAGTAACTTCTCTTAGTTCTAAACATTGGGATAGTCTTAAAAGAAGGGTCAGGAGATCTGTCCATAAGTTTGCTATTGACCTTGCTAAATTATATGCTGAGAGAAATTCTGCCAGTGGTTATGCATTTCCTGCTGATAGCCCCTGGCAAAAGGAGATAGAAGATTTATTTCCGTTTAAGGAGACCCCTGATCAAATTAAAGCCATAAATTATGTAAAGAATGCAATGCGCAAACCTAAGCCAATGGACATTCTGGTAATTGGAGATGTAGGATTCGGCAAAACTGAGGTTGCTGTAAGGGCAGCTTTCAAGGTAATAGAAAATGGGAAACAGGTTCTGATGCTGGTTCCGACCACCATTCTTGCTGATCAGCATTACCAGACTTTCAGCGAGCGGTATGAAAACTACCCTGTCATTTTAGAAGTCTTAAGCAGATTTAGATCAAGAAAAAAACAAAAAGACATAGTGAAAGATTTTAATGATGGCAAAATAGATATGATAATTGGAACTCATCGTATCCTCCAGGAAGATATAAGGCCTAAAGACCTGGGTCTTATAATTGTAGATGAAGAACAGAAGTTTGGAGTCGGAAGCAAGGAAAAGATAAAGTTGTTAAAAACTGAAGTGGATGTACTGACCTTAAGCGCTACTCCTATTCCCAGGACACTGTATATGTCTCTTACAGGAGTCAGGGATATTGTATTAATTGAAACTCATCCGGAGGGTAGGAACCCAATAGAAACTTTTGTGGGTGAGATTGACTATCAGGTTGTAAGAAGAGCTATAGAGAGGGAACTGGCCAGGGCAGGGCAGGTATATTATGTATACAATAGAATATCCGGTATAGAAAATAAGAAAATCCAGCTGCAGCAATTAGTCCCGGAAGCAAGAGTTGCTCTGACTCATGGCCGGATGGACGGCAGCAGGATAGAAGAAATAATGAGTGATTTTGTAAATAAAAAATACGATATACTGCTGACCACTTCAATAATAGAGTCCGGAATGGATATTGGAAATGTAAATACATTAATAGTTGAAAATTCACATCTGTTTGGATTATCTCAGCTGTATCAATTGAGGGGCAGGGTGGGTAGGTCTTATGAGAGAGCTTATTCTTATTTATTCTATCCCGGCAGGGGAAATCTAAGTCTTCCTGCATTTCAAAGGCTTAAGACTTTGACAGAATATACCGACCTTGGTTCAGGATACAATATAGCAATGAGAGACCTGGAAATAAGAGGAGCAGGGGAAATATTAGGTCCAAGGCAGCATGGTCACATAAATAGTGTGGGTTTTGATATGTACTGTCAGATAGTAAAAGAAGAGATTGAAAAACTTAAAGGTAAAAAGATTGAAGAGGATATTAATATTCAAATTGATCTGCCAGTAAGTGCCTATATCCCAAAAAGTTATATTGAAAGTGAAAGAGACAGAGTTAATATTTATAAGATACTGGGAAATGCAAAAAGTCTTAGTGAAATAGACCAGGTCAAGAAGGGCATGAACTTGCGGTATAAAAAAGCGCCACTGGTGGTAGATAATCTTGTAAATATAGCTAAATTAAAATATTTACTCAGGAAAGCAAAGATAGAAAAGCTCGTTTTCTCTGATGAGAAGGGAATTTACTTGAAAAAAGTGGATATGTCTCAGAGCAGGGCCGGTGAAATGAATAGAAAGAATAAGAACCTGTCATACGAACCGGTTTCCAAAAGAATAATAATAAAAAAAGTTAGTAAAAACATTGATTTAAATTTAGTCTTAGGGAGCCTAAATGATATAATGAGTTTCATATAATATTCAATAAAGGGAAAGAAGGTAAAGATTGAAGAGAAGCGTTATCTGTATAATTATGCTATTGATTTTCGTTTTTGTTTTTTTGTTTACTGGCTGCAGCAAGACAGCAGCCAGGGTGGATGGAATAGAAATAAAGCAAAAGGAAGTCGATACTTATATTAATTTTATAAAAAAGCAAAGCGCGGATGGGCAGTTAGCTCAAAATGAAGAGGAGTTAAAAACTCTGGAAGCCAGTATAATTGATTCTCTCATTGTTACAAAACTTCTTGAAAAGTACGCAGAGGAAAATAATATTACTGTAAACAGTGAGGAAGTTGATAAACAGATTAAATCGATAATTGATTCTTATTCCTCGGAAGAAGATTTTAAGAAGGGTTTAAAGGATATGGGCATAGATAGAAAATTTCTTGAAGATTACTTCAGGAGCCTTATGCTCGGAAGTGAAATTTTTGACGTAGTTACTGCGGATGTAATTGTTACCGACCAGGAGATAAAACAATATTATGATGATAATAAAAAAACATTATTTGTAGTTCCAGCCAGGGTTAAAGCAAGCCATATCCTGGCTATATTTCCATGGGTAGAAGATAATTCTGAAGAGACTGAAGAGACTGAGGAGGGAAGGAAAGAAGCTCTAGAAAAAATAAAAATGGTGGAAGATAAATTAAAAAATGGCGGAGATTTTGAAGATCTGGCCCGGCAGTATTCAGATGATAGTGCAAGCGCGGCCAGTGGGGGAGATCTAGGTTATATAAGCAAAGGACAGATGATTGAGGAATTTGAAGAAGCATTATTCTCTCTGGATGTGGTGGAAGTAAGTGGTATTGTCGAGACCGACTACGGATTTCATATTATAAAAGTTTATGACTGCGAGGAAGAATATATTCAGAAATTTGATGAAGTTGAAGAATCCATAAACGCATACCTGCTGAATTTATATAAGACGAGTAAATGGGAGAATTTTATTTTTTCACTAATAGAAGAAGTTAATATTGAATATTTCACAGATGTGGAAGGGACACTAAACAGTACTGAAGAGGAAAGCGAATGAAATTCCAACTAAATAGCAGAGATTTGGAAAAAATAGACAAAATCAATGACAGCAGCAAACTATTTGCTATACTGGTGGATATAATGAGAAAGCTCAGATCGCCTGATGGTTGTATATGGGACAGAGAGCAAAACCATAAGACTATCAAGAGGAATTTAATTGAAGAAACTTATGAGGTTGTTGAGAGTATTGAGAATGATGATTATAAGGGACTTAAAGAAGAGTTAGGTGACCTGCTGCTTCAAATAGTTTTTCACAGCCAGATTGCAGCTGAAAATAAAAAGTTTAATATAAGTGAAGTACTGCGAAGCATTATAAAGAAGTTGATAAGAAGGCATCCTCACGTTTTTCAGGGAATGACTTTGAGCAGCAGCGATGAGATATTGGCAAACTGGGAGGCTATCAAGAAAAAAGAGAGAAAAGAGAAATTTAAAAAGCCTGGTTCAATTTTTAGAGGAATCCCAAGGTCCCTGCCGTCTCTCCATTATGCTTCTGAAATTCAAAATAGAGCTTCGAGATTGGGTTTTGACTGGAATAAGGCAATTGATATATTTGACAAAATAAAAGAAGAGCTGACTGAACTTGAAAAAGAAGTAAGGGAAGGCAGAAAAAGCCGGGTATTTGATGAAATAGGAGATGTCCTTTTTAGTATAATAAATTTCAGCAGGCGTTTAGGCGTAGATTGTGAAGAAAGCCTGTATGAAGTAAGTAAAAAATTTGTAAGAAGATTTGATTTTATGGAGAAATATGCTGATGAAAATAATCTGGATTTTAAAAAACTGCCGCTGAAAGAAAAAGACAAATTATGGGAAATTGCAAAAGGAGAGCTGCCGTGAGAAAGACCAAAATAATTTGTACTATTGGACCTGCCAGTAAAGAAGAAAGTATTTTAAGAAAGCTAATAACCGGGGGGATGGACATAGCCCGGGTAAATACTTCTCATAGTGACTCCGAAGAGGTTATAGAAATAGTGGAAAAAATCAGAAGGGTTTCACAGGAATTTAAAAGAAACACAGCAATAATACTGGACCTGCAGGGCCCTAAAATCAGGGTCAGTGATTTAAAAAATAAGATAAGACTGAAAAGAAAACAAAAAGTTATTTTTACTGTAGCCAATGATTATGATTCAAGTCACTCCGGTATAAATAACATAATTAAGGTTACTTATGATAAATTTATTGAAGATATTAAAAAGGGCAGCCGTATTTATATCGATGATGGTTTGATCGAGTGCAAAGTGCTGGATATTAATATACCCAAAAAGTCAGCTGTTTGCGAAGTTATAACCGGTGGACTGCTGAGTTCTAATAAGGGAATTAATCTTCCAGGTGTATCTATAAGTGCGGCTTCGGTTACTAAAAAGGATCTGGAATTTTTAAATCTTGGTTTAAAACTGAAAGTAGACTTCATAGCCCTATCTTTTGTGAGAAATTCTTATGATATAGAAAAAATCAAAAGAGTAATAAGCGATAAGAAAAGTCATGCAATGGTTATTGCAAAGATTGAAAAACATGAAGCAGTTGAAAACTTTGACAGTATTTTAAAGTCAGCGGACGCTGTTATGGTAGCCAGAGGTGATCTGGGAATTGAAATGGATCCGGAAGAAATCCCCTATATCCAGAAAAGGATTATAAAGAAAGCCAATATATCAGGTAAGCCTGTAATCACTGCTACACAAATGCTGGATTCTATGATGAGAAATCCCAGGCCTACAAGAGCTGAAGTAAGTGATGTGGCAAATGCAATTATAGATGGTTCGGATTCGGTTATGCTTTCCGGGGAAACTGCGATCGGCAAGTATCCTCTGGAATCCTTAAAAATGATGGTTAAAATAATAAATAAAACCGAAACTTCTCTGGATTATGATGTCATTTTACGGAATAATGCTATCCTGAGAAAGAAATTAAAGATTGACCGTAAAACTATTACAGAAGCCATAAGCTTTGCTTCTTGCGAAATTGCCAATATGCTGAATGCGAAAGCTATTATTTCTTCAACCGAGTCTGGACACACAGCCAGGCAGGTTTCCAAAAACAGGCCCAGGAGCATGATAATTGGCACCAGTCACAACCAATGGGTAGTAAGACAGTTGATGATAAGCCGGGGGGTTATTCCGGTAAGAATGAAATTTACTAAAAATATTGATATGATGATTGATGAATCTATAAATGTTTCGAAGAAACTTAAATATATAAATACAGGTGATAGAGTGGTTATTACTGCAGGGGTTTTAGTAAATAAACCGGGCAGCACAAATCTTATAAATGTAAAAGAGGTGGAATAAGTTATAATCCGGTATGGCTTCTAAAGTTTAATCTTC
The DNA here is from genome assembly GCA_030611285.1 of bacterium. Lineage (GTDB taxonomy): Bacteria > Actinomycetota > Humimicrobiia > Humimicrobiales > Humimicrobiaceae > Hydromicrobium. Next base: position 7,419 of record JAUWQC010000026.1, read on the forward strand.
TGTGAACCGCAGTTTTTTTAATAGTTTGTCCCCTCCAATTAATGTCAGGACATCATCTTTCTGGAATTTATAGTTGACATCAGGAGGAGACATGATTTCGTTTTTACTGTTTTTTATACTTATTATAGTTACCCCATATCTGTGTCTTAAATTTAGTTCGATTAAGTTCTTTCCAACTATCGTTTCAGGGACAGGTATTTCAATAATACTTACATCTGTACTGACCCTCAGGAAATCAATAATATTGGAACTTACCAGGCTTCTTGCAACTCTTTCTCCCATATCTTTTTCGGGATATACTATAATATCTGCGCCAACCTTTGAAAGCACCCTTCCCTGTGTTTTAGTTCCTGCTTTAGCGATTATCTTTTTTGCGCCTTTTTCTTTAAGAAGCAGGGTTACCAGTATTGAATTTTGGATGTATTTTTCTCCAATGCATACAATAACTGCTTCATAATCAGGGATACCTATAGATTCCAATATATCTGCATCTGTTGCATCGCATTTTATTACATCTGTTATATCTTCAGAAATCCTTTGAACCCGATCTTCAGACTGATCTATACCTACCACGCTGTGGCCGGCTTCTGTTAATGTTCCAGCAACACTTACTCCAAATCTTCCTAATCCTATTACTAAAAATTGTTTTTTCATAATTCCTATCCGATTGTTATTGTTTCTTCAGGATGAGTTATTTTATTAACTATGCCTCTTATTGCAATAGCTACAGATAAAGTACTGATACCAATTCTACCAATATACATAGTAAGTATCAATATTATCTTGCTTGGCGTAGAAAGTGCCGGTGTAATTCCGGTACTTAAACCTACGGTACCAAATGCTGATATTACTTCAAATAAAACTTCTTTTAAAGAGCATCTCTCAAATATCAGTATCCCGATTGTTGAAATTATAATTAATGCAATTGCGGTCATAGTCAAAGTTAAAGCCCTGTATATTAAACTTGAGGGCAGTTTTCTTTTAAGTAATGTGACCTCGCTTCTTCCCCTAATAGAGCTCAAACCACCTGCAGTCACAGCAGCAAAAGTGGTGGTTTTTATACCGCCTCCTGTTCCTCCCGGCGATGCTCCTATGAACATAAAGAAGGCAAGAAAGAAAATAGTGGCAACATTTAAGCTGGCAGTGTTAATGGTGTTAAAGCCAGCTGTTCTGGCAGTGATTGACTGGAAGAAGCTGGATAGAATTTTAGTTGAAAGAGACCTATTTGCAATTGATTCCGGGTTATTAAACTCAAGAAGAAAAAACATAACTGCTCCAATCAGTATCAAAGAGGCAGTGGTGATCATAACTACTTTTGCATGCAGTGAAAAATGTTTTACTCTCCTGAAAGTAATAATCTCAGAAATTACAGGAAAACCGATTCCTCCAAGTACAATTAAAACCATAAATATTAAATTTAGAGGAATATCTGAGCTAAAACTTTGCAGACTGTTAGAATAAAGAGAAAAACCTGCGTTGCAAAAAGCGCTGACGGTGTGGAATAAGCTAAAAGTCATTGATGCTTTCAGTGGATAAAACTGCTTAAAATGTAAAATAGCAGTCATAATAATAAATGCAATGAATTCTATGGTAAATGTAGTACCTGCTATTACCATGAAAAATTTTGATGCGCTGAAAGGCTGTTTTGAGCCAAAACTGGTATTGATATAAAATTTGTCTCTAATTTGTATTTTTCTTCCCAGGATTAATCCAAAAATAGAGCCGACGGTCATAATTCCCAGTCCACCTATCTGTATAAAGATAAGTATTACGATTTTACCTAAGTCAGAAAAATATGTCGGTGTATCCTGAACTATCAGTCCTGTAACACAGATAGCCGAAGTGGAAGTAAAAACTGCATCTATATAGCTAATTTTTCCACTTTGGGTCATCTGGGGGATTAATAAAATTAGCGAACCAAGTATTATAGCTATTGCAAAACCAAGCAATACCCGTTCGGCGATTTTTTTTTGGGTACTGGAAGAAAATAAAGGTATGTCTTTCATTACATTTTTGAGTTCAATTATTGAATAAAATCTAACATATAGGTTGATATTTTAATAAAATTGGCAATTAAAAACAACAACTTTATTTTTTTAGTGTTATATTATAAAATATTACTAAAATTTATAAGATATTGGCATTATTGTAACATGTGTTATACTTACAAAAATATATGTATTAATTTTAGCGAG
>JAUWQC010000085.1 GCA_030611285.1 bacterium
ATTAACGAAATTAATAATAATCTTTTCAATATATTTATCTCCTTTCTTTTTTATTGAATCATTTATTATTAGCTAAGATAGGTTTGGTTATATAGGCATCACACTCCTTTTTTGATTATCGTTATGTAAAGTGATTCATGATAGGGTCACTTATGGGGCATCACCTCCTGTTAAATCATTCCCTCACCCACCGTGTGCTAACTACCCTTATTTTGCCTGCACGAAACTGCTGACCGTTCATGTCCTCAATTTCCTTTGCCAGCTCGTCAATCACATCTCTATTTTCTGCCAATACTTCTACCTCTATTACATTGGGGATATGTGGTATATGAAAATGTTCTTTTTCGAAATTATCCATAATATTACCCACTAAATCCTTTTCTTGCACACATTCATCTTTATTTAATTTTTCAAAAGCGTTATGTTTATACTTTTTCTTAAAGTCCTCCCACATCTGCAACCGCCTAATGACCTCGTCAATCTCTGGTTTACCAAAGTCAAAATTGTAATGTTCAGGTAATATTTCCTTTATAACTTTCATTAGCTTGATAGATTTTTCTGTATTCATCGTTCACTCCCCCCTAATATTTCTCATTATTAACTTCCATAAAGATTATTTTTTACTTCGTCTACTAATTTATGTATTTCATATTTAACTTTTGCTTCATCTCCTTCTAACTCTAAATCTAAACATCGTATAAAATTGTATATTGCTGTTTTAGCTTTAAATAAACTTTCTTGATATTCGTGGTAATCAAATTCCTTAGACATCTTTTACCTCCTTAAAATATTAATTCTTGTTATAAAGATTTATTCTATATAAATTTCTTTTTAATATATGTTTCCATTCTTTACACCATCCTGTAACATCGGTAGTAATCCCACTTTTATAACATTCTGCAGTTTTTTGGCTTTTTGAATTTCTCATATGATATTTGCAATTAAAACAATATTCTTCATTGGTAGCGAACAATCCATGTTGAGTTTTATAATATCCTATTTTATGTTCTTCTTTATTAATCATCAATCTATCACCCTATCAGGAGTTTCTATTATATGTAATTTTTTATTTATTGTTATTCTATCCCATTCTTTATCAGTCATTTCTTTTGCGCTCCGTGATATTGAATCATGCCTTTCTATATTATGTAATTTCTCATAAAACAATATACCCTTTTCTGATATTCGTATGGTCATTATTTACCTCCTTTATTTTATAAATAAAAAAGCAAAGACCGCCGACCTTGTCAGCTCATCTTTGCCTGTATATAATTGCTTATTTAATTTAATGGCCACCGTGGCTCTCCTTTCCATGCGGGACTGACGGTCGTGTGTAGTGTAGAAAGTTTTAGTTATCTTATTATACTTATTTAAGATTGTTTGTCAAATGACCTGCTTTTTGAAATATATTGCTACCCTCGGAATATGATAAGTTCTATTACCTACAAATACTCTTTTTGCCACTTCATATTTCTTCGGGTTTGGATTTGGCATAATATATTTATGATAAACGATTAATAATCCACCTTCTTTTAATAACAAATCACATTGACCTGTCCATTTTTTATAATTTAATTTACCAGTTCCATATAATTCTTTGCTTTCCTTATCTGAATAAGGTGGGTCTGCCAATATAACATCAAAAGAATTATAATCAAAATGTTCAGAAACATTATGAGTATCACATAAAAAGTCTGGGTTAACTTCTTTTCTAATATCAACCCTTACACCTAATTTATTCATGCCACAAAATAAATTAAGCAGTTTGATAGATTGGTTTTTAAGGATATCCTTTGCTAATTCAATTAACCATTCTTCACAATACAAGGGCATTCCCCCTTTATATCTATCTTTCTTCGGTCTCGGTAAAAACCACGCAATATTTTTTTCTTGTGTTATACTTTTATACCCCATATTTCCCCCACTGTTCCGCCATAGCCCTTGCTATACCGGTGAAAGTTTTACTTCTTATTTTCGCCCTTCCTTTTGATGGTGGCATTTTCCATATACTGTGATTTCTTCCATCTACAATATTCGTCGGTTTTAATAATGGTAGATTTTCCAGCCATAAACAGGTTGCTTTTGTTTCTCCATGCCCAAACATCCAAGGTTGAATAATCTGGTCGGGCTTTCTCCAAACAGTTGACATAATCCCAATCGGGTTTTCTATGGCTATCCTTTTACATATGGTATTAACAAACTCCATAAAAAAATCAATACCCCGTTGCTGTCTACCATCTTTCCTTTTCTCTTTCCACCACCTTGCCCCACTTACCGCAAGATGAGTACAGGGTGGAAAGGCTATAATCATATCCCATTCTTGTTTAAGTAAAGGTATTACATCACCTTGTATATGCCATTCGGGATGACCACCGGAACATGGCTCTAAATCACACGAATAAGCCTCAATGCCAATTCTACGCATTTCTATTGTTACCGCTTGGCTTTCCTCGCAAGCTATTAAAACTTTATTTACTTCCATAACCACCTCCTAAATCCATCTCACGCTGGGGCTACCCTCTGGATTATAGTAATGCGTAAAAACGCCATACCGCCCTGCATCCATTCCATCATCATTACTCTTTTCCACTGCCTCTAAAACATTGCCATCCTTGTCAACTTTCCTTTGGTAACTCTGGGCTTCCTTAATTAGATTAGTGCTTCGCTTGGTAATATGAAGTTTCAACCCCTGTATAAACTGAATGCCCTCTTCAACTGACCCCTTGCCCTTTTTGCAGGGTAATATATTATAAAACCCTGCCTGCTTTATTTCCTCAATCGCTTCTGGCTTTTCATTGTCGGCATATATAAGCTTTTTCTGTATCTTCTCGGCTTCCATATCCTCGATTAAATCTGGGATGGTCTGCTTCCGCTTGTAAATCACCTCGTCCCAGTATAAATCTTTTTCGTCTAAATATACCCTTACCAAAGCATTGGGATGTATATATCCAAAATCCAAGCCGTAAATGTCTTTATCAGTATCTGGAAACTCATCTACTATATCCCAGTTGGAAAAGACTGCATGCTCAAGCTTGCCGGGATTCCCCAATGTATATACCATTCTTGCATTACCTGTATAGGCTTCAAGTATCTCTTTATATTCGCTATCTATAAAACGATTATCTAAATAAGTTGTTTTTAATACGGTTGTATTTTTAGGTGTGCCTTCTAAAAATCTTGTACATGCCCAATTTAGTGCTGATATAGGATTAAAAGATAATATAATTTGCTTATAATGTTTTGTTTCCCCCCTTACCCTTCTATCTATTTCATTAAAGTCATTTAACGATAACTCACTTGCTTCTTCTACCCATACGCTTGTTATTCCTTCGATACTTTTCATCTTCTCGGGGTCATCAATGCCTGCAAAATAAACCATATTACCATTACAATATTTTATAGTCATATCTGATTTATTGGCCACAAAAAGACTTTCTATGTTCCACCTTGAAATATAATCTAAAAATAATTGGAAACAACTTCTTCTTAAAGTTCTTGCAACTTTCCGGACTATGAGAATTCGGTGTCCTTCTTCTTTTAATATCCGAATTAGATTTTTTTCTACAGAAAAATATGATTTTCCGCTCCCCGCACCCCCGTATAAAACAAGGTATCTTGAAGTGTTTTTATATAATGGATAAAATATATCATTAGTTATGTTCTTTAGATTTATATTAATTGTTGTTTTCATTATTTTAAACTTTTATTATAAAATCTTTTACCCCAATCTTTAAATTCTTGTAAGGTTGATGTCCCCTTCGCAGAATTACAAATCTTACAACAGGAAACGACATTACCAATTATATACCCTTTAGCATTATCAACCCTATCTATTCCATTATAAACATAACTTCCATTACAGCCTCGAAATTTAGAAACATTGTTTGGCTTTGCTCCACAATAATGACAATCTTTTTGTGTTAATTCAAAAAATTGTTCTTTTGTTAATTCAAAATTACATTTACGTTTCTTTGCACTTGCTTTATAAATACTTATTAATTGTCGCATGCTCGAAAATCTCCGCTCCAATTTATTGTGGGGGTTCTTTTGGTTTTCTTCTCTTGTTAGACAACCACAACTTTTTATCTGATTGGTGGTTAAGTGATTAGACTGGATTACTTTTTCTGTTCCACACTCACATTTACAAAGCCATCTTACCCTCCCATATTTTGAATTAGGATAACTTCTTTTAATAACGGTCAACCTCCCAATTTTTTTCCTTGTTAAATCTTTTATTTCTGCCATATATTACTCCTTTTTATCATCTTTATCTTCGCCCATTATATTAACTACTACTTCATTTTTAACCTTCCCTTCAAACTTCTCCACATACAGCCCCTCAAGCTTGGCAATGTCTTTTGCTATTTCAAGGCACAGTCGGAAGTCCTGATCTTCTGTCCTTTCCGTAGTTACCATAGCACCCTTCACAACTTTGGTTATCTTGATAGTCTTGCCCTTATAGGCTTCCTCATATAGCTTCATTCGCATAGCCATATGATAGTCCAGCCCAGCCTTTAAACGCTTTTTATATTCGGTGTGCCACATGGTGTATGCTTTGGTTATATACTTTCTTATCTGCCGTTCCGACACGTTCCACTTTACGGAACTATCTTGAACTATTTTTTTATTAGAATATCCCCTCAACATTTGCCTTGAAACTTCAAGTATGCGTTCTTCAAATTGTTTATTATCTGATTTTTCTGACATGGCTATTTACTCCTATTTTCATTCTCCTTTTCATAATACTTTTCGCCATGCTTGAGTAAATCAATTATGGCATTTAGTTCTTTGCTGTTTTTTAAAGACTTATATAATTCTCGCCCCATATTCCCCGATAATCTATCAAGCGAATATCCCATCTCTTTTTTAAGTATATTATTGATTTTAGTGAAATCTTCTTTTGGGATAGGCAGAAATATATCTTCAGCATAAGGATTAGATGTTATTAACTCTTCTAAAAACTCTA
>JAUWQC010000274.1 GCA_030611285.1 bacterium
GGATAATCCTAATGTTTTTCTATTAGATGAACCACTAAGTAATCTGGATGCTAAAATAAGAATGAATACCAGGACTTATATTAAAAAGCTGTTTAAGGAAGTTAAAACCACTACTATCTATGTAACTTCTGACAGTAGTGAAGCGATGGCTCTGGCGGACAGGATTGCAGTGCTTGATAAAGGCAGATTTGTTCAAATAGATAGACCATTTGATATGTATTTTCATCCTAAAAATATGCTGGTTGCGGATTTTTTTGGTATTTTGGGTATGAATTTTATGCGGGGAAAGATAAAAGATAATAAATTTATTTTTACCAGGTGTAGATTTGATATTTCACCCTGTATAAAAAAAGATACTATAAGGAAAATAGCCGGGGAGGAATTAGTTCTTGGTATAAGACCTGAAGATATTGGTTTTTCTACCACTTATGATAAAAGTAAGGCTGCAGCAGTGGTTGATTTTATCCAAAAAATCCCTCCAATAGTAAATATAGAATGTAAGGTTAATGGTAGTATAATCAATGTAGTTAATTTCATAAAGAATATCGGTAATATCATACCGGGTATAAATTTATATTTAGATTTTGATAAGAGTAAAACTCACTTATTTTATTTGAATAGCGGTGATCTGGTTTCCTGATGATTGGGATCAAATGGTGTTAATGCGCGATAATAAAGTCATTATTATTTTTCATATAATTTGCCATTAAGAACATTGGCACATTATTATTTACCGATGTAAAACTCAAGTAAAATTAATGTATGTTTGGTAGGAAGAGTTTAAAATGAATAGAATAAAAAATAGTCTTTTAACTTATGTTGACCGGGTAAAAACATATAATAGGGTTGCAAATATTACTAAAATTGCAAGAAGGTATTTTTCTGTAAATGGTTTTGATGGAGTAATTACCAGCATAGGTATACTAGTAGGAAATTATATTATAAAGGTTACAGAGTACACGCATGTTATAATAGCCGGTGCGGCAATATGTATTTCTCTGGGCGTTTCAGGAGTGTGGAGCGCTTATTATAGTGAGACTGCTGAAAGAAGAAAAGAGCTGGATGATTTAGAGGAATCAACTCTTCATAATCTGGATGAAACAATAATATCTCATTCCCAGAACTTTGCTGTAAAAGTGCTTGCTGCTGTAAACGGGCTATCGCCTGTAGTAACGGCATTTATTCCTTTGACCCCATTTCTTTTTGGAAAATATATACCCATAAATATCTGTTATTACAGTGGTTTCACTCTGGCATTTTTAATATTATTTGGAATAGGTCTGTTTTTAGGGAAAATATCCAGAAGCAATCTTGTAGTCAGCGGTATAAAAATGCTTGTTGCAGGTGGTTTATGTATTATATTAAGTCTGCTGTTAAAATTGATCGGGTAATTTTAATGAATTTGACTTTTAACCCAAAAACTCAAGTAAAAAGATGAATTTAAATATATTACATGATAACTTAGCCGAAAGCCCCTTATTTCAATGATAGGGATGAAGGCTTAATCTCGACCCTAATTAATCTAAAAATCTTTTTATTAGGAGCTTGTCCGAGAACAGTAATTAATTAATGTATAAACTCAAA
>JAUWQC010000044.1 GCA_030611285.1 bacterium
ATATCTTTACCACCTGTGTATAGGAACCGGAAAGCCCCACCTCATCTTCATCTGCTTCCAATCTGGCTGCACCCCATACTGGTATTTCCGCACTTTTTGCTTTAATCTTTCCCCGGAGTGAAGGAACCCTGGGGGTATTGATATCCTTTACCACTGATATTGCAGCAGGTAGATTTATTTCAAAAGTCTCGTATCTGTCTTCCATAAGCCTCTTGACCTTCATCTTATTTCTGTTAATTTCAAGTATGCTGCTGGCATACCCTATAAAGGGAATATTTAGTCTCTGTGCAAGTTCCGGTCCCACCTGACCAGTATCTCCATCCAAAGTCTGCTTGCCAAGAATAATTAGCCTGCAGTCTCCGATCTTATTTATAGCCTTTGCAAGAGTGGTGGAAGTAGCCCAGGTATCAGCTCCGGCAAATGCCCTATCCGAAAGAAGAATTGCCCTGTCGACTCCCACCGATACAGCTTCCTTCAGTATCTCTTTAGACTGTGGCGGTCCCATAGTCAAGGCAATTACCTCTACCTCCTCACCGTCGAATCTTTCCCTTATCCTTACTCCTTCTTCAATAGCATAAGCGTCAAAAGGATTTATTATATTCTCTATTCCTTCCCTTATCAGGGTATTGGTTTCAGGGTCAATTTTAATTTCCGTTGTACCCGGCACCTGTTTTATGCATACTGCAATTTTTATTTCAATCACCTGCCTGTATATAAATAAAAAAATCCCAGCTAATTAAAATATTTATAGAACTGGTATCATTCCGCCTGATTGTTTTTAGAGCACTCCTCTTTTTATCATATCAAGGGCAACTATATTTCTTAGTATCTGGTTGGTTCCTTCATAGATCTGTGTTATCTTTGCATCCCTCATCATCTTCTCTACGGGATATTCCTTCATAAAACCATAACCCCCGAATATCTGAATAACATCAGTAGTAACTTTCATAGCCATATCAGATGCAAATATCTTTGACATTGAAGAAAGTCTGGTAACATTCTTTTCTCCACTGTCAATTACTTTTGCCGCATGATAAACAAGTGCTCTGGCTGCTTCAATATTTGTAGCCATATCAGCAAGCATATGCTGAATTGACTGAAAAGAAGATATCGGAGTGCCAAACTGTTTCCTTACTTTAGAGTAATTTAAAGCCTCCTCTAATGCTGCCTGGGCAACCCCCACAGCCTGAGCGCCAACTGCTGGTCTGGACTGGTCAAAAGTTCTCATAGCAATTATAAAGCCCATTCCCTCACTGCCCAGTATGTTCTCTTTTGGCACCCTGCAGTCGGTAAAAATAAGCTCCCTTGTAGCCGAAGCCCTTATGCCCATCTTATCCTCTTTTTTTCCAAATTCAAAGCCTTCAGTTCCCTTTTCAACAATAATAGCACTTGCGCCCCTAATCCCTTTTTCAGGGTTGGTCATAGCAAAAATGGTATAAATATCCGCTTCACCGCCGTTAGTTATCCACTGTTTGGTTCCATTTAAAATATAGAAGTCCCTGTCTTTTGAAGCTGTTGTCCTTATACTGCCGGCATCACTTCCTGCCTCCGCTTCTGTAAGCCCGAAAGCTGCCAGCTTATTGCCACTTGCCAGCTGCGGTAGGTATTTTTTCTTCTGCTCCTCATTTCCAGCTACAAGGATGGGTATGAGAGCAAGACCGGACGCTGCATAAGAAGTAGCAACACTCAAATCACCCCTGCTCAGTTCCTCAGCAGCCAGACACACTTCAAAAATACCGGTGCCCATACCTTCATATTCTTCGGGAATAAATAACCTGAAAAGGTCACTTTTGGCAATCTCCTTTATTATCTCCCAGGGAAATATTCCTTTCTCGTCCATTTCAGCTCTTACAGGAATTATTCTATCCTTTACGATCTGGCGGCAGATGTCCACTATCATTTTTTGTTCTTCGGTTAAAAAGTATTTCATAAATCCCCCGATTATGATTAATTATAAAACCATTTTATAGAAAGACGGGGGTATAATCCAATAGTTTCACTATTTTAGGCTCTGGCCAGCCCGGAGGTAAATTTTTGTGGTGAAACTTTATACATATTGGAGCGTCTTACCTAAAAGACTTTAAAGCTTAAGTATATGACTTTTTAAGGACAGATATTTTTTTATAATCCAGAATTAAATGGAAGGTTTTATTAATAATACAATAAATATAGAAAATAAAGGTGTAGGAGTTAAATCCTATGACAATAAAATTACCACCAGTCTGGTATTCTCCTTAATCTTTGCAGTTCTTATGGCAATTTCGGCAAATTCATTTGTATATCTTCCTTTTACACCGGTTCCAATTACCATGCAGGTTTTAACTGTATTACTGTCCGGAATATTCCTGGGCAGCAGGTGGGCTCTTGCCAGCCAGACTATATATGTTTTTATGGGTCTTATGGGACTTCCAGTTTTCAGCGGGTTTAAAAACGGAGCCATTGCCCTGACTGGGCCAACGGGCGGATATATAGTTGGATTTATGGTTGCTGCATTTGTCACCGGATATTTATATGAAAATTCAGGCAAAAGGATAAATAATAATCCTTCAAGACACTTATTTGCCGGTTTCATTTCCTGTCTTGCCGGAGTGGTAGTGATTCATCTTTTTGGATTCATTCATCTATTTGGCTGCCTCTTTAGCCTAACAGGCACTAAATCAATTTCAGATACACTGACCAGGACCTGGAAATTAGGCACACAGCCTTTTATAGCAATAGATTTTCTAAAAATTCTTATTGCACTTTCTATTCTAAATTTAAACAAGATTAAAAAATGAGAAAGATTAAAATAAACGACATCACAATAAGGGATATATTCCAGAATACGGACCTGAGGAATATAGATACTCGAACATTCAATATCATTCTAGAACATTTCAACAGTACAAAATATGACAGCCTTGAGATACTGGGCGGTTCAAGTTTTGAAAAAATACTTGAAAGCAATCTTAATATGACACCGCTTGAGGTTGTTTCTTATATTAAAAATAAGATTCCATCCACTCCCCTGCAGATACTTATAGGAGCAAGAAACCTTGGAGGACTGGAAGTTTATTCAAACAGTATTATTAAAAGATTTATAAAGCAGTGCGTAAAAAACGGGATTGATATATTCAGGGTATACGACTCATTAAATGACCTGGAAAATTTAAAATATACCATATCTACAATCGTAGAAAATGGCGCAGAGTGTCAGGGGACTATAATATACGACTATCTGCAGGATACCGGCTTCTATATAAGAACTGCAAAAAATCTAAGAAAATATGGCTGCGCCAGCATATGCATAAAAGATGTCGAATCGACAATACTTCCAAAAAAAGCAGCAGAGCTTTTTTCAAACTTGAGCAGCCAAATTGAAATTCCCAAATTTTTTTGTGCTCCAAACTTAAGGGGGCTTCAAATATTAAATTACTTTGAAGCGTGCACTAATGGTTGTGATGGAGTGGACTTGAGCCTTCTGCCCTCTTCATATAATGACTACAGCCCAACAGTATTTTCATACATTTTAAGTTTAAAGGATGCAGACATCTCACATAATCTGGACTGCGAAAAAGTGGTGCTGTTAAGTGAAAATATAAAAAAATATATCTATCCATATATAAAGCAGGATTTATTTTCCACAAAGTTTATTCTAAACAATACCAATAAAAACCTTCTCCCAAAATGGCTAATTTCAAGTATCGGTAATCAGCTGCAGGAAATTGGTGAAATTAAAGCAATAGATTCTGTACTGGAAGAAGTTTCCAGGATAAAAAGCGAAATAGGCAACCCTTCGCTTTCCACTCCCATAGGCCAGATTATAGCAAGTCAAGCCATACTGAATACTGTTATTTCTGACTTTAGATGGGAGATTCTATGCGATGAAATAAAAAAACTTATATGGGGGTATTTTGGAAAGCTTCCCAGAAAGGTAGATAAAAAAATTCTTGAAAAATTAGAAGATACAGCAGATGAAGAAAAGAGCAAGGTAAATCTGGAAGTTGAAGACATCTACGAGCAGTGCGCCAGTGAGCTGGAAAATCTCTCAGATAAAGATGAGGATATTTTAAGTTACTGCTTCTTTCCGGAAAAAACCAAAAAATTTCTTGAGAAAAAAAAGTACAGCCTGGAAAAAACTCCAGCAGGAAAAGATCTTGATTTTACCAAAACAGGACTTACCTTCAATGGCAGTAGAGCTGATTCAATTGCTAAATTAGAGAATCTTGATATCAAAAAATTAAGGGAAATAACTAGCCTGGTTGAAAGCAGTAATATAGAAGAAATAAAGCTGGAAGTAGAGGGTGTAAAAATATCCATAAATAACCCTAAATTCAGACTGCCGGAGCAGGACACAAGAAAGGAAGAAGAACCAGTATCTGCAGAAAAGAAATCTGGCGATTTAGTGGAAATCAAATCTCCTATTGTAGGTACATTTTATGCCGCATCCAGCCCGGACAGCCCCCCATTTGTAAATGTTGACAGCAGGGTTAAAAAAGGTGATACGCTGTGTATAATAGAAGCTATGAAGCTTATGAATAAGATTAACTCAGAGCATGACGGCCAGATAAAAGATATCCTGGTTTCCAATGAAGATGCTGTAGAATTTGACCAGACATTAATGATTATAAAGAGAGATAAAAAGTAATTTTATGTTTAAAAGGATACTTGTAGCAAACAGAGGGGAAATTGCAATAAGAATAATCAGAGCCTGCAGAGAACTCGGCATCGAAAGCGTTTCAACATATTCAACCGCAGATAAGAACTCCATCCATACAAAACTTTCAGATAAAAGTATCTGCATCGGTTCCCCCCCTCCAGCCAAAAGCTACCTTAATATTGACAATATAATTACTGCGGCACAGGTTACCGGATGTGATGCTATTCATCCCGGCTATGGATTTCTAGCAGAAAATTCCAGATTTGTAGATATCTGCAACCAGAATAATTTAATCTTCATAGGACCTCCGGCTGAAGTAATCTCACTTGCAGGAAATAAATCCAAAGCCATAGAGGTCATGAAAAAAAATAAAATACCGGTTATTCCCGGATCATCCGGTAATGTAAATAGAATAAATACAGCATTGAAGTTAAGCAGACGCCTGGGCTACCCGGTAATCATAAAAGCATCCTTCGGCGGCGGAGGAAAAGGAATGAGGATCTGCAATAATAAAAAAGATATTAAAAATCATTTTCCACTGGCAAAATCCGAGTCAGAGTCTTCTTTCGGGAATGGTGAGGTTTATATTGAGAAATACATCTCAAAACCAAGACATATTGAATTCCAGATTATTGCAGATAATTATGGCAATATCGTATGTGTGGGAGAAAGGGAATGCTCTATTCAGAGAAGACACCAGAAACTCATTGAAGAAGCTCCTGCAGTAAATCTTCCCGCCAAAACCATCAGATTAATGCAGGAATTTGCAGTAAGAGCTGCCAGGATTATAGATTATAAAAACCTGGGAACCGTAGAATTTCTGGTAGATGATCAGGATAACTTTTATTTTATCGAGATAAACACCAGAATTCAGGTAGAGCATCCTGTAACCGAAATGGTAACCAGTATCGATCTTGTAAAAGAACAGATAAAGATAGCTTCCGGCCAGAAGATTGATAATCTGAGAGAAAATTATAATCCACAGGGTCATTGCATAGAGTTCAGGATTAATGCAGAGGATCCGGACAATGATTTCAGGCCCTGTCCCGGAAAGATAACAGAAAGTTTTCTGCCCGGTGGTCCCGGTGTAAGAGTTGATACTTTTATCAGTCCAAATTGTGAAGTCTCACCATTCTATGATTCTCTTATAGCCAAGCTGATAGTCTGGGATAGCACCAGGGAGGAGGCAATCTTAAGATCGATAAGAGCTCTGGATGAATTCAGGATAGAAGGTATTAAGACTACAATACCCTTCTATAAAAAGATTATAAAAAATAAAAATTTTATATCAGGAAATATTCACACCCATTTCATTGAAGAAGAATTGAAATGATATTAATAATTATAAATTTCTACAAGCAAGCCTTCCCTATCCCTGAGATAAAGAGTGTCGTGATCATTATTCCATATTGGTTTTGAACTGCCCCAGTAGAATTTACCTTCACCATCTTTGCCGCTTCCTGTAAAAAGACATATGGTAGAGGCGGGCTCAAAAATATAACTTCCAAACTTATTATAGATACTGGTTCCGCTGTCCTTTACTGTCCAGCCGTAAATATTGACCGAATTAGTCCCAATATTTTTTATTATCACATACTCATCATTTAAATTCAGATTATCATTACCGCCGGCATTATAATTGATATCAATCTTTACAATATCTATTTTTGATTTCTCCCACAAACCCAGATTATTTGATCTTGCATAGCGTTCTGCCGCTAAAAATTTCTCTGTATATTTTACATCGGGAGGATAGGTGTATGTATTCGCAAATCCTCTTTTTACCATCTCAAGATTTACAAACAGATTATCCATATATACATACCTTAACAATCGGCCATATTTATCCACTTCAGATATGTCTTTTTCTAAAACAACCTCATTACCCAGAACCATTGCTTCCAAAACTTCCCTGGCCTCTCCATAAAAATACATGCCATACTCAGGAGTATTAATTCCAATTAATCTTACCCTGCTGTTATCTGAAAGGATTATAGTATCACCATCTACTACTTCCTTTACTATAAAACCACTGCTGCTGACATCATTATCGCTTCTGCTACTGCTGTCCTCATAATCATAATACAGACCGCAGCTGCAAAGAATAATAAGAAAAATTATTATAAAAAGTGGAAGTAATTTTTTTAGGATAGCCATTTAATTTTACTTTTTACGCAGTTCTAAAAACCTCTTTCTTGCCTTTCCACTCAGCCTGTTTTCAAAAGAAAAAAACACCTTATCAGAATTTTTTTTAGAGCAGTCTATTTTTTCCCTTATTTTATTCTTTAAATCCTTAATCTCCAGACCAAATTCCCTGCTTGATTTCCTGTAAATATTTTTCCTGAAAATCACTTTCTGCTGCATGTAATCGGATGTAACCACAAATATTCTCCTGTACCCGGCTTCCTTACCTACCAGTTCTTCAATAACATCATCAGCAGTTTCATTTTTTCTTGAATAAATAACCTTTATATCATCAACAATCTGTATACCCCTGCTTGAATTATTGCTATTTCTGGCATCAAAAACAACAATAATATCGCAATCTTTCTGATTTTTATACCAGGTAAGATCTGCTATTAGCTTTCCCCTTAGATACGTTAAATTTTCATTGCTCAATTTGTTAGCCTTGAAAAAATTAAATATAAAATTATGTCCATCTACTATTACTAAATCTTTAGTATCAATTTTCTCTCTCAATTTGCTCCTGTACCTTATATAAAATAATTCCACTTGCAACTGAAACATTTAGCGACTGCATTCTGCCGCTAAGTTTAATAGAAATCATAATATCACAACTTGCGCTGACCAATCTACTCATTCCCTTATCCTCACTTCCAAGAACCAGTGCGAGTGGAAGTGTAAAATTAACTTTATTTAAATATTTTACTTCTGGAGTTATATCCAGCGTTGTTCCATAAATCCAGAATCCCTTATCTTTTAATTCCTTTAAAGTTCTGACAATATTTACTACTCTGAATATTTTTATCTCCTCAAGGGCGCCAGCAGAAATCCTGCTAACTCTTTCATTTAAGGCCGCGCTTCTTCTTTTGGGTATAATAACCCCCTCAAAACCAAATGCATTACAATTTCTTATTATTGA
>JAUWQC010000090.1 GCA_030611285.1 bacterium
TCCTTTTGATCTGAAGGATAATTTGATTTTGATTATTAATTCTAAAGAGGAAAGAAATCTGGCAGATACTGAATATAATAAAAGAAGAAAGGAATGTACCGATGCGGTTCAATTGATATCCAGAATAGTAAAAAATAAAAATATTAAATCCCTATCAGATATTAGTTTAGATCTGCTATGTGAGCTAGAAAATAAGATACCTGAAAAACTCTTCAGGAGAGTAAAGCATGTTGTAACAGAAAATAATAGAGTTTTATTATCAAAAGAATATCTACTTAAAGGTGATATTGAAAATTTAGGGCAAGTATTATTTGAATCACATAATAGCCTGAGATATCATTACGAAGTATCAACTGAAAAACTTGATTACCTGGTTGATAAAATGAGTAAAATTAAAGGGGTTTATGGTGCCAGGTTAATGGGAGCAGGTTTTGGGGGGAGTGTTATTAGCATTGTTAAAAAAAGCAAAATTGATAGTATTGCTGATATAATAGGTGGTAAGTTTTTTAAAAAATTCAATGTTTCTCCCAACTTTATAGAATGTTTGCCATCAGAAGGGACAAGAAGAGTGAAATTTTAGGATATATAAAAGAGATGAGAAAAGAAAAATTAGAACTAACTGAAAAAAGAAGAGAAATAGACAGAGGTAGCAGAACCAACAGCAAAAGAATTAAGCTGTCTAGTAAAAATAAATTTTCGGCTAGCAGAGAATGCAAAGAAGATTTAAGCCTGAGTAAGAGAGTAATAATAAAAAATGACGGCAGGTATTTGATATATTATGATTTTTAGAAAAATAAAACCTTGAATAGAAATAAGGGAGGTATAAAATACTCGAACTGCGGTATGATCCAATTAAAAATAAATTAGTAGCCATTGCGACAAAAAGACAGGAAAGGACTTTTTTGCCACCAAAGGATTTTTGTCCTCTTTGTCCAACGAAAAATAGCAAAATAATAACTGAGATTCCGGAAAGCGATTACGATATTGTAGTTTTTGAAAATAAATTTCCGACTTTTAATAAAAATCCTGATAAGGTAGATAGTGAAAAGTTAAATATTGGAAGTGATTTTCCGTATAGGCTAAAAGAGTCTAAAGGTATCTGTGAAGTTGTTTGTTACACCTCAAATCATGATTTATTTTTAGAAGATATGCCGGTAAAGAAAATTAGTAATTTAATAAAGGTCTGGCAGGATAGGTACTTTGACTTAGGTAAGAAAAGTTTTATTAAATATGTTTTTATTTTTGAAAATAAGGGGGAAGAGATAGGTGTTACTCTTTCCCATCCACATGGTCAGATATATGCATTTTCATATATACCGCCGGTAGTTTTAGAAGAATTGAGATCTTCTAAAAAGTTTTACAAGAAAAATAAAAAATGTTTGCATTGCAAGATAGTTGAAAGAGAATTAAGAGACAGCAGTAGAATTATTACAAGTAATAAAGACTTTATCGCATTTATTCCTTTTTATGCAAGGTGGCCATATGAAGTACATATTTACTGCTTAAGACATCTAGGGAGTTTGTGTGAACTGGATGATAGAGAAGTTACTTCTCTATCTAAAATAATTAAAGAACTGATAAATAGATATAATAAGCTGTTTAATTTTAGGATGCCTTATGTAATGATAATCCATCAAATTCCAACGGATGGTAAAGATTATCCTTACTATCATTTCCACTTTGAATTTTACCCACCATATAGAACAAAAAATAAACTCAAGTACCTGGCAGGGTGCGAGTTGGGAGCAGGAACATTTATAAATGATACTCTGCCGGAGGAAAGAGCTGCGGAATTAAGAAGTATAATATTAGAAGAATAAAAGCACCCAACCAGTAAAAAACTCTTTTTTACTGGTTGGTCTAATGTGACTTAAACTTATTAGTAATGGGATATCTTCTATCCTTGCCAAAAGCCCGGGGAGTAATCTTGATACCAGGAGAACCCTGTCTTCTTTTATATTCACTGGAATCAACCATACTGGTTACTTCTCTTACTGTTTTACCTTCAAATCCCTTTTTTATAATAGAACGGTAATCAAGATCGTCCTCTATATATGCTTTAAGTATGGGATCCAGGATTTTATATGGAGGCAGCCTGTCTTCATCTTTCTGGTTTGGTCTAAGCTCTGCAGAAGGAGCTTTTGTAAGAGTGTTTTTTGGAATTATATCTGAGTATTTTCTGTTGATAAACTTACAGATTCTATAAACCATTGTTTTGTATAAATCTTTAATCGGCGAAAATCCTCCTACCATGTCACCATAGAGAGTACAATATCCAACGCTTATTTCACTTTTATTGCCTGTGGACAGTACCATCCAGTTGTTTTCATTAGCTGCAGCCATAACAATATTTCCCCTTATCCGTGCCTGAATATTTTCTCTGGTAGTATTAATTTTATTGCTCCTGAAAATAGATTTTAAATTTTCAAGGTAGCTGTTGTAAATATCTGAAATTGGGATAGTGGTATATTCAATACCGAGATTATCGGACAATTCTTTAGCACCGTTTATACTTTCCCTGGAAGAGTAGATGGAGGGCATTATAATTCCACTGACATTTTCTTTTCCGAGAGCGAAAACAGCAATTACTGCAGTTAGAGCCGAATCAATACCCCCACTCAGTGCGATAACAACTTTTTCAAACCTATTTTTCTTAACATAATCCCTGGTCCCTAGAATTAGGGCCTGAAGTATTTCATCCTCAATACAGCTAACATGCCGGTTATATTTGATAGCGGTTTTATCCTGTATATTTCTTTTGCCTTTTTTTTGACGGTATTTTAAATCAATGACAGGCAGAGGCCTACAGTACTTTTCCATTTTAGTTTTTTGATTTTTAAATTTAGCATCTTTTAATCTTGCGGACATTACTCCCCCGGTATCAAAGTCATATATTAACCCATCTTCTTCAAATGGTTTTGCATGTCTTAAAATGTTACCCTTTTCATTTATGATTAAACTGTTGCCGTCAAATACAAGTTCATCCTGGCCTCCTACCAAATTCACATAAGCAATATTTACATGGTTTTCGACAGCTGTGGTAAGTAATTTTTTTTCCATTTGTTTAATTTTATCAGTATGGTAAGGAGATGCAGATATATTTATTAAAAGCTCTGCTTCTCCTAATATAGATTGAATTCTTGCTGGTCCATCGGGATGAAATATATCTTCACAAATGTTAATTCCAATAAGAGTTCCGGCTATCCTGTGAATATAATTTACATTGCCTTTTTTAAAATAACTTTCTTCATTAAAAACTGAGTAGTTTGGAAGAAATTGCTTATTATATATTGATTTTATACTCTTATTATGAAGCACTGCAGCAGAATTATATATTCCATTTTGTTCCTTATTAACAAAGCCAACAATTGCGATAATATTTGAAGTTAAATTTTTAAGCTTATTTATGTATTCAATATTTTTGTTGATAAAAGCGGTTTTAAGAAGCAAGTCTTCCGGAGGGTATCCTGTAATAGAAAGTTCTGGAAATATCACTATATCTACATCATTTTTTTTTGCTTCTTCGATATGGGAAGCGATGAGGTTGTAGTTTCCCTTAAGGTCTCCAACTGTTGGATTTATTTGTGCTAAATATAGTCTTAGAATATCTATCCTTTACTCCTTATCAAATTTGTTAACTCTTAGTGATTTTAAAAATTAATTTATATTATTTTAAAAAATTCTTTATAGAGTCATAGTTACCTACCAATACGAACGAGATCAGATCCTTTTCAAGTTCAAAGATAATTCTATAATGCAAAGCTACTCTTACCTCCCAGTAATTATTCTTTAGTTTCTTTAAACCTAATCCTTTAGGTTTTTGACCCGTTTTAAAGAGGTCAATAAGGACATAGATTGTCTGGCCAGCTTTTAATTGTTTATTTCTTGGCAATTTTTTATAGGTTCTAACATAAGAGGAGAGGAAATCAAATTTCATTATTCATTAATTTCCTGGCATATTTCTTTGCATCTTCAGGATTAGTAAATCTAGTATATTTTCCCTGCCTGCGTTGTTTTTTTACTAATTTATCTAACTTGTCCCATTCTTCATCAGTCAAGAATTTATCCTCAACAGTTTTAGGAATTAATATTATCTTTCCCTTTTTAGAGAGGATTTCTAAATAATCACCGGGTTTTGATCCTGTATCCTTTAGCACTTCTGGTGGTAAAGTTATTTGACGTTTTTTACTAATTTGTCTTAACATTAGGAACATCTCCTTTTCCAACTTTCCGATATTAAGACTATAATATAATAACTTTTTTGTCAAACCAAATTTAATTTTTGTAAATAATAAATATTAAGACAGAACCTTAATTGGATTAAGGGATATTCTGAATAATTACTGTTATTTAATATTAGCTCGCTGTATAATTGTATCGTTGACTTATTTGTCAAAATTCTTTAAATTTAGTAAAATTAACTATATGATTAATGTTCTATCAATTTACTGACAGAATAAGATGTTAAAAAAGTTTTTACCATACATAGAAAAAATACTTCAGCATACTAATGAAATATTTGTTATAAAAGACACCAGAAATAATATCCTTTTTGTAAATGAAAAGATTAAAGATTATGGATATGACCCGGATAAGCTGGTTGGAAAAAAATATTTAAGCCTTCTTTCTTCTAAACATAAAGGAAAAAGATTTAAAAAAATTGTTAATAATAAAACAGCGCTAAATTACGAAGTAGAATTTTTGAAAAGTGATGGAACTATTGTCAATGC
>JAUWQC010000109.1 GCA_030611285.1 bacterium
TTTAGATATTAATACTATTTAATATTTTTATTTATATCGTAAACATGTATTAGTTAAATTTGACAAATATATAAAAATGATGTTATAATAAAAAAAATTAAATAAAGACCCAAAGTTATTAGTTAAAAGGGGGTATGAGTTTTACTCAGCTCCCTATTTTTATTTAATTTAATATAATTTTCAAATTTAGTAAATGCATGTAGAAGATAATAAGTAATTTATCTTAGAAGTTAATATGTTAATAAGATTAAAGACGAGGATTAATAAAAATAAAAAAGAGTTAGAGAATAATCATAGTAAATTGAATAATTTAAATAAGGTAAAGAAAATATAATATATATTGTTATATTAATAACTATTAATTTTTTAAATACTTTTCAGAATTTTATTTGGGATACAAAATTAATAAAATATAATTATGGATATTATTATATTAGGAGTGTAATTTTATTAATGCAATCTAATATACTTACTTTATCAGAAGTTAGTTTTAGTTATAATGGAGTTAAGGCTGTTTCAAATTTAAGTATGAATGTTAAGAAAGATAGGATTACTAGCCTTATAGGCCCAAACGGAGCTGGCAAAACAACAGCATTTAAATTAATTTGTGGTGAAATTCATCCACAAGAGGGCAATATTTTTTACAAAGAGGAAAAAATCAATAAATTTTCCCCTCATCGAATAGCTGCTATGGGGATTGCTTGGACCTTTCAAAATATTCGTCTTTTTCCAAGTTTGACGGTAAGAGAGCATGTCAATCTTTCACAATATACTCGCTATAATTCATCTCTTCTGGATTCTATCATAGGCACAACATTATTTAAGCAAGAAAGAATGATTTCGGCTCGGAGAACCGAAGAGATAATGAAAAGAGTAAAACTCGAAGAATATGCAGATGAACCTGCCGTTAATCTTCCCTACGGTCTTCAGAGGAGAGTAGAATTTGCGAGGGCTTTAGGTGTAGGTGCCACCCTAATTTTATTAGATGAGCCCACCGCAGGTATGAATATCCAGGAAAGTAATGATATTATGGAATTGATTACAAGCCTTACTAATATTGATATTACTATATTTTTAGTGGAGCATGATATGAGGGTGGTTATGAATATTTCTTCAGAAGTTTGGGTAATGAATGAAGGGACAATTATTTCCTCAGGCACTCCTGAAGAAATTAGAAGAGATCCACTTGTTATAAAGGCTTATCTTGGAGAGTAATTAACAATGGTGAGAAGATGCTAATAGTTCGGGATCTTAAATGTTCATATGGTCATATTCAAGCTTTATCAGGTATTAATTTTAAGGTTAATCAAGGTGATATTGTGACCTTAATTGGAAATAATGGTGCTGGGAAAAGCACTACATTAAATGCTATTTGTGGGATAGCTCCAAAGGTTTCAGGAGAAGTAGTATTTCGTGGGCGTCGAATTGAAAAACTTTCCTCAGATAGGATTATCAGTCTGGGAATCTGTCAGGTTCCTGAAGGAAGGAGAATATTCCCACTTTTAACAGTTGAAGAAAATCTGATGATGGGAGCTTACTTAAGGAAAGATTATAAAGAAATGCTAAAAGATATGAAGATGATTTACAATCTTTTTCCTGTTCTCAACAAAATGAAATCAAGGCTTGGTGGAGAGCTTTCAGGTGGAGAGCAGCAAATGCTAGCTATCGGAAGAGGATTAATGGCAAATCCAGATCTCCTACTTCTTGATGAACCATCATTAGGTCTGGCTCCCTTTCTAGTCAAAGAAATTTACGAAATTATTAAAGAAATTAATTCATCAGGTACAACTATACTTCTGGTCGAGCAAAATGCAAAATTAGCTCTTCAAATAGCTACCAAGGGATATGTTATGGAAAAGGGAAGGATTGTTCTTCAGGGTTATGGCAAAGAACTTTTAACAAATAAGGAGGTGAGGAAAATCTATCTTGGTGAAAACTGAAACGATCAAATAAAATATAAGGAGGTTTAAAAAAATGAAAGGCAAGATAATCTGCTTGGTTATTGTATCGATTGTAGGTTTAGGTTTAATAGTTCTATCAGGATTTAGCATAGGTCAAGAAGAGGTGACTATTGGTTTACTTGGTCCAATGACTGGCACAGCAGCTCAAGCAGGCAATAATATGCGTGATGCTGTTGCATTGGGAATTGAAGAGGTAAATGAAAGTAATAGGTTGCCAGGTATTACTTTGAGAATGGTTGTTGTTGATGATGAGGGGAATCCTACTGTATCAAAAAATGGAAATATGAGGCTAGTTTATAAAGAGAAAACCATAGTGGTGATTGGGGCGGTTCATTCTTCATGTACTTTGGCTAATATGGAGGTTACCAAAGAAGCGGGCGTGCCACAGATTACCCCTATTTCAACTTCACCTGAAATAACCCAGAAAGGTAATAAATGGATTTTTAGAACTGCAGCTACTGACGCTATTCAAGCGGAAAATATTGTAAAAATAGCCCTGGAAAAATTAGGCAAAAAGAGACTTGCTGTTATACATCCTCTAAGTGATTATGGAATAGATGCGACTAAAGTACTTGTTGATATCAGCACCAAACTGGGTTATCCACCTGTAGCCGTTGAATCTTTTAATCCAGATGACAAAGACTTTTCTAGCCAACTTTTGAAAATTAAAGGGAAAAATGCAGATACCCTTATTATATGGTCACTTTATGAGCCAGCAGCTCTCATTGCAAAACAGGTAGCTCAAATGGGTTTGCAAATTCAACTCATGGGAGGAGGAGGGCTCACAAATAGCAAATATGTAGAATTAGGGGGAGAAGCCACCAATGGAACGATTATGTGCCAGACCTATCATCCGAGTTCTAAGGAGCCACATATAGTTAGTTTTACCGAAAAATTTAAGGAAAAATATGGGAGGAACCCAGATCCCAATGCTGCTCAGTCTTATGATGCAATAATGATTGTTGTAGCAGCTTTAGAAAAAGTTGGAGTTGATGATAAATCAAAAATAAGAGATGCTATCGCCTCAACTTTAAATTTTAATGGCGTTACAGGAATAATATCTTTTGATGATACAGGAGATGCTCCAAGAGATATGAAAGTAATTCAAATACGCAACGGAGAATACGAATTATTTTAAATAAGCCTACCAATGCGGGAGATTAAGTTTCTCCCGCATTGAATTTTTACTATTTTTTAAATGATGAATGCAATAAAATTATTTTTGTGAGGTATTAAATTAATTAATGAATATAGATAAAATTAGGATAGATAAGCCTATTCTGGATCTACACGTTCATATTGGTCCGGAATTTCTAAGAAGACGTTATACTATCAAAAGCCTTGCTGAGGAAGCTCAGCGTGAGTTCTTTGGATTTGCTGCTAAAAATCATTTTCAACCAACAACTGCTTGGGCTGCCATGATAAGTACAAATTATAAGATTCCAATTATTGGTTCTATAACACTCAATAAAAGTGTCGGTGGAATTAATCCTGAGGCAGTAAGGGCAGCACTTTCCGGTTTTAAAATTAATCCTCAAAAAACCAATCGGGAAAGAGGTAGATTTATTGTTTGGATGCCAACAATTCATGCCGAAGCTCATCTTATTAATAATAATAGGAAGGATATTATTTCTGAGTGGGGATGTGCGACAAGATACCAGTCTACATATCCGAAAGGAACTGGACTTACTGTTTTAGATAAAGAAGATGCAAACTTATTGAATAAGGAAACACTAAAAGTTCTTGAGCTTATTGCTAAAGAAGATTTAATACTTGCAACAGGCCATCTTTCTTCTAAAGAAGTTGAACTATTGGTGAAAGAAGCATTAAATATTGGAGTTAAGAGAATAATTATAACCCATCCCTTCTTTAAGGCTACTAACATGTCTATTGAAAAACAAGTAGAATTATCAAAATTTAAGAGAGTTTTTCTTGAACTTTGTTATGTTAATCTCAAAATGGACAATATACCCATTAGTTTATATATTAAACTAATTAAGGTAGCTGGACCAGAAAACATAATTCTTTCAACTGATCTTGGTCAACTTAGTTCTGAAACTGTAGGAGAAGGATGGAGAAATTATTTTAAACTATTAAAAAAAGAAGGGGTATCAAAAAATAAATTTATACAGATGGCTATTGAAAATCCTCATAAAATAGCAATTAAAGGTTTGGTATAGTAAAATGATGTTCTTTGAACAGATTATTTCTGGGCTTATAATTGGGAGTATTTATTCTCTCCTTGGACTAGGCTTCACTAT
>JAUWQC010000269.1 GCA_030611285.1 bacterium
ATTGTTTTCCCATATAAAACATATGCGCCACTTACTATTGATCCTTATGCTATATTGTCCCTTTCTGTCTCCTTTCAATTTTTCCAGTCTATTTGAAGGAGGTATTCTTAAGTCACTTAGATCAAAAGAGTTATTTAACATCCTGAGCTTTTTTCGGGCAATATCTTGAATATCATTTGGATATCCTTTCGATAAACTTCCTTCCCAGATCTTTTCAGTCTCTTTAGAATTAAATGACTTTATCATGGTATAAATATAGTAAATTATGATAGTAATGTCAAGCAATACTATTATTAAACATTAGTTCAATTTATATTTAATTTATAAGAACTTGCTTCTGGACTACCAGGGTATTAAGCACAAATAATAGACATAATCCTTATTCTCTACTATAAAAAGTGTTGGAAAAACATAATATCAGAGCACAAAATGCATAAAGAACATAAATAAAAAAGAAAAATACTGGTATGAACTGTGAGAAATCCTACCAAGGGAAGAGTTACCAAGTATAGGATCAGGAAAGAGAAGCCTGCTATTCCTCTGGAGAACGTGCACTGGTAATGATATTTGATTTCTTTCCGTAGCGCTCAAGTATTATCTCATAGAACTATAATAACCAAGGTACCTTACTAATTCATCTTCCCAGTAACATTTTATAAATCTTTTCATTCTTAGCAGCAATCCGATTATACTCCCTGTATTCTTTTTCTTTTTCCCCTTGTGTACGCTTATCAACAAAATTGATTTTTTTCATAGCTTCTTCAAATGAAATTAGTTGAGAAGTACCATTTTCTATTTCCCTGACACCTTTATCCAATATTCGTTTTTCCTCTTCAACTCTTTCATCCACAGTTTTTTTAGAATACCCGAAGAATGTCATCTCGTACAAAGAATGAGCCACTACATCTGCACTTCCGTAAACTTCAATACATTTATCTAAAACATTAAAATTTAGCCATTCATCCCAGGATGTCATATCAAGTGCATAATGGTTTTTATCACCCTTTATTATACCAAACACATCAAAAATAGATGTACCTGGCTCAATGCAATCCTCTATTTTTGCCACAATAAGGGTAATCGGTGGTTTGCAGGGTCTGGGTTTGGGTATCTTTAATTCTTCAAGTACGTTTTTATAAGCTTCGTAAGCACTATCTTTATGATTATATTCCTTATCAAGCACAACCCACACATGATTGTAATTTACAGTATTTATTATCTCTTTAAAAATCATTTTGTCACCATAAATAATAAAGATCAGCTTTCTATTTTATACAGCCTGGATCTTTTATCAAGAAAATTATCAGAATCAAAATTAAACTAATTATATTTTACCAGATTTTTTTCTTATTTATAATGTAAAATTAGGTTTTTTATTCTATCTATAATTTGTTTATTAGGGGCTTGAAAGCGCAGACCACCAAATTTCTGCCAGCGGCCGAGCAGAGGAAAACACTGGCAGAAATTCAGTTCTGCTAAACTCCAGCAATGATTTATTAATCCTTAAAGATAGTTTGAGTGATAATGTGTTTGGCTCCGCGGACTGGACGATGTTGATAACAAATAATAAATGATAAGAATTTTAATTTATTTGACAACAAAAATAAATTTTTTTATA
>JAUWQC010000074.1 GCA_030611285.1 bacterium
ATATCACTCATTCTGGCTATAGTTTTTTCTGCGCTTGTTACTAAAAAAAGCAGAGGCTCCAGAAGAATGGAGGAGATTTCTAATGCCATATTTGTGGGGAGCAGAGCTTACCTTAACCAGCAGTCTAAAATAATGCTGATATTTTTTGCTGTTCTGGTTTCGCTTCTTGGTATTATGGTTAAATTTAGGTATCTTTACTTTGCGTCAATTCCTGCTTTTGCAACTGGTATGGGATTTAGCATTTTAATTGGTTATGTGGGGATGTGGATATCCACTACTTCAAATGCCAGGGTGACTTGTGCTGCAAAGGAAAAGGGTCTGGGGGAAGCTATGAATATAGCAATTACTGCAGCTTCTGCCTCAGGGCTTATTCTTGCTGCGGCGATACTTTTTTATACTGCCTTCTGGTTTAATATCCTTTTCTGGTGGTATGGGAGAGGTGGAGTGAGTCAGGTAGAAACTTTACGCTATGTAGTAAATATATCAGTTACCTTTGTTATTGGTGCCAGTTTTGCAGCATTTTTTATGAGAACAGGCGGGGGAATATTTACTAAAGCTGCTGATATGGGAGCAGATTATGTGGGTAAAGTAGAATCAGGACTAAAAGAAGATGATTACAGAAATCCTGCCACTATTGCGGATAATGTTGGTGACAATGTGGGAGATGTTGGGGGAATGAAAGCGGATAGCTTTGAATCATGGCTTGGTTCAATAGTTGCTGCGCAGTTTTTGGGATTTCTTGCATTTAAAAATACTCCTCCCATGATAAACAGTGTTCTCCTGCCAATGCTTCTTGCTACGGCAGGAGTAATAGCCTCAATTATTGCCATATTTGTGATTAAACTTATTATAAGGAAGTATAAAGAAGGGGCAACAGTAAGTCTTCTTACCACGACAACCTTATCCGGGCTTCTGATTACCGGGGGGGTAATTATAATCTTATCCTATTTTATAATAAGATATACAATGGGTGCAGAGTACAATTACTTATTTTTAGCTTCAACAGGGGGAATAGTTGCAGGATTTTTAATTGGACTGTTTACACTTTTTTACACTGATTCAAGATACAGGCCCACAAGAAATATAAAGGAAAGCGCAAAAAGTGGTCCGGCCACTTATGTGGTGAACGGTCTTGCCTATGGTATGGAATCAAGCATACTTCCTGGTTTAACAGTAATAGGAGTTATGGTTTTTTGTTTTTATATCTCAAGAGGTCTGGTAGATTTTAAAATGGGATTGTATGGTGTTGCAATGGCAGCTGTCGGTATGCTTGCCACTGCTCCATTTGTTGTCACAATTGATGTATTTGGGCCAATATCCGATAACGCAGGCGGGATAGCAGAGATGGCAGAGCTTCCTCCGGAGGTCAGAAAAACAACTGATAAACTTGATGCTGTTGGAAATACAACTGCTGCAATAGGAAAAGGAATCTTAATTGGAAGTGCTGCAGTAACTGCCCTTGCCCTGGGACAGGCTTATTTTTCCCAGATAGAACTTTTAAAGGTTGGAATAGTTTTGGATTTTATGAGAGACCCGAGAGTACTGGCTGGGTTATTTATAGGGGTTATTATTCCCTTCTTTTTTGCCTCGCTATTAATAAATGCAGTCGGAAATGCTGCGAATAAAGTGGTACAGGAAGCAAGAAAACAGATAAAAGGAATACTAGCCGGAAAAGAAAAGGGAGACCCAAAAGCATTTATTACTATAGTTACAAAATCTGCCCAGAGGGGAATTTTAATACCGGGAATATCAGTTTTTGTAATCCCAACTCTAGTTGGTATATTTTTAGGCCCTGGCGGAGTAATAGCGTTGATTATCGGAACACTTCTTTCAGGTTTTGCCCAGGCAATATTTATGGCAAATGCAGGTGGAGCAATGGATAATGCAAAGAAAAAAATTGAAGAAGAAGGAAAAAGCGGGACTCCTGAACATGCAGCTTCTGTTGTGGGCGATACTGTGGGTGACCCGTTAAAGGATACTGCAGGTCCATCCATGAATATACTTATAAAGCTTATTAGTGTAGTATCTATACAGACCGCAGTACTGATTGTTGACCTCTCGGAAAAACTGTTCCACTTTTAATGGTAAATTCCTTTTCCCGGACTGTATTTTAAAAGAAATGCACATATGTAGAAAATGTATATGTGCATTTTGAATTAATCGATTTTTGTATAAAGCAGGTGAATTTTTAAGTTAATTTAAAATTGTTTATATTTATGATATTTTTAATGATATGGAAAACGAAATAAATAAGATAATTGAAAGATTGATTGAAGATTATAAAGAAGAGAAAATAAATAAGAAGACGTCATCTCAAAAATTAAAGAAATTTATTTTGAAGATATCGGTTTTGCAAAAATAGATCACCACCGCCTGCTGAGAAGGGATTTTCCGGAGGTAATATACGGGATGGGTAAGACGCCGGAGCAAATCCTGGAGATAGCAAAAAAGATATTAAACTATTCATCAGTACTCCTTGTTACCAGAACCACAATCGAAACTTTTAAATTATTAAAAAAGGAGATTAGAAATATAGAATTCAGTTCCATATCAAATATTATTTATACGCCGCTTGATATTCCGGATGATAACTTAAGTGAAGGAATTACTGTAATATGTGCAGGAACCTCGGATATAAGTGTGGCGGAAGAAGCGGCAATAACCGGTTATCTTATGAAGAATAAAGTTAGAAAGATTTATGATGTCGGAGTTGCAGGTATTCACAGACTGGTAAGTTTTAAGGATGAACTAAACCGCTCAAATGTAATTATAGCAGTTGCTGGTATGGAAGGGGCACTTCCGGGGGTGGTAAGTTCAATGGTAGATTGTCTGGTAATTGGAGTTCCTACAAGTGTGGGATATGGGACAAGTTTTAAAGGGATATCGCCGCTTCTTACTATGTTAAATTCCTGCAGCCCTGGAGTAGTTGTTGTAAACATTGATAATGGATTTGGAGCAGGTTACGTAGCCGGAATAATTAACAGGGTGATTAAAAGAGGTAAATCTACTTAAAGTAAAAGTTTTTTATATTTATGGTAAAAAATTGGTTTTTAATGGTATGTGTGTAATATTTTTTAAGATATATTATAATAATAACAGTTAATAAAAAATTTTTAGGACAATTATGGTTGATATAGATTATAAAAAAGAAAAAATAGGACAAATACTTCTAAGCAGAGATATCATAACTAAAGAACAACTGGAAGAAGCATTAGATACCCAAAGAGATACTGGTGAAAAATTAGGAGAAATATTAATAAAAAAAGGGTTTATCTCTGATGAAACTTTAGTAGAACTTATTTCCTTTCAGAGAGGTTTTGAGCTTGTAGATTTAAATAAAATACAGGATAAAATCGATCCTTCTGTTGCCAATCTTATATCTAAAGATTTCGAATTTAAAAGGAAGGTTTTCCCATTTGAATTGACTGACAGCACCTTGCATGTAGCAATGGTTGATCCCAGTGATATAAATATTATTGATGAAATAAGACTGCTTACCAGCTATAATGTGAAGCCATATATAAGCACCCGAAAGACTATAGATAATATTATAAGGCTGTATACCTCAGATGATTACAGCCTTAGAGAAGTTCAGGAAATAATAAAAGATGAGGATTTTACTGTTGGTAAAAAAGATGAGGGGGAAATAGCTGAAAAGAATCCACTAATAAAGCTTGCAAATCAGATTATATTAAAAGCGGTATCATTAAGAGCCAGCGATGTACACATAGAGCCTCAGGAAAAGAACTGCACTATAAGATTTAGAATAGATGGTGTGCTGCAAAAAATAAAGGATGTTCCAAGAACAGTACAAAGATTACTTATCTCTAGATATAAAATAATGGGTGGAATGGATATAACTGAAAGTAGGCTCCCGCAGGATGGTAGAAGTTCTATCAATTTCAGGAATAGATTAATTGACTTAAGACTTGCTTCGATACCTACAGTTTTTGGTGAGAATATTACCATTAGAATATTAGATAAAGATGAATCTGTTTTTGATCTTAAAAAAGCGGGAATGTTAGAGGATGACATTCCAAAATATTCTAAATTGATAAATTTACCCCATGGATCTGTTGTTATTACCGGTCCTACTGGATCAGGGAAAACTACTACTCTTTATGCCAGTCTGAATAAGATTGTAAGTATTAAGAAAAAGATTTTTACCATAGAAGATCCCGTAGAATATAAATTTCCAACAATATTGCAGGTCCAGGTAAATGCCAAAATAGGTATGGATTTTTCCAAAGGCTTAAGAGCATTTCTGAGAAGTGATCCGGATGTCATTTTAGTAGGAGAAATAAGGGATTTAGAAACTGCAAAAATAGCAACGGAGGCAGCTATTACCGGGCATTTAGTATTAACCACTCTACATACCAATGATGCTCCATCAACCCTTACAAGATTTATGGAGATGGGAGTTGACCCATATATTATTTCAGCTGCGGTATCGGGTATAGTTGCCCAGAGACTGGTGAGATTATTATGCAACAATTGTAAGAAAAAAGTAGACGTGCCCGTTTTATCGTTAAATAAGGAGATAAGATCAATATTAAAAGGGGAAACTATTTATAAAAGTGTTGGGTGCAAAAGATGCAATTTTACCGGTTATATAGGAAGAACCGGAATATTTTCATTGTTAGTTGTATCAAAGAGAATCAGGGAATTGATTCTGGAAAGAAAAGGTGTTGATGAAATTAGGGATGTTGCCATAGATGAAGGAATGAAAACTCTGATTGAGGCCGGAGCCTATAAAGTGGCAGAAGGATTGACTTCTCTTGAAGAGTTATATAGAGTGGTTTTTTAAGTTTAGGAAATATTCAGACTGAAAATCTTAGTCAAAAAGAATTACTAGATTCTGTTAGAATGAAAATAGACAATTTCGTCCATTTGCATGTCCATAGCGAATACTCCTTATTAGATGGGGCTTCAAGAATAAAAAAATTAATCGAGAGAGCCTGCGAGTTTAATATGCCTGCTGTAGCATTAACCGATCACGGAGTTATGTATGGTGCTATTGAATTTTACACCCAGGCAAAAAAATCAGGAATAAAACCCATAATTGGCTGTGAAGTATATCTGGCCCCCAAAAGTAGATGGGATAAGCAATCGGGAAGAGAAAAAAAGGAAGAAACTTCTTACCATCTGACTCTACTGGCTGAAAATAACCAGGGTTATCAGAATCTGATGAGATTGGTCAGCCTGGGGTTCTTAGAGGGATTTTATTATAAACCAAGAGTGGATAAAGAGCTGCTCAGGGAGTTTAACGAGGGTATAATTGCATTGAGTGGCTGTATTGCCGGTGAGATTCCAAAATGTATTATTCTGGATAAAATCAAAAGTGCAAAAAAAATTTTAGAGGAATATATAGATATTTTCGGGAAGAATAATTTTTTTTTAGAGCTGCAGGATTCCGGTATACAAGATCAAAAGAAAGTAAACAAGGCTTTATTGG
>JAUWQC010000046.1 GCA_030611285.1 bacterium
TGAAAACGATACAGGTACTCCTGGTTCTGGTAATATTATTTTTAAGCATCGCCTGCTCGGAGCCGTCGGAAATCACTGAAATCACAACCTCCAGCGGCGAAATTAATGTTATGGTAGATCCGGTGCAGACTAGTACCAACGCCCCACCATTTACCCTGAAGGCCGGAGGTTACGACTGGACTATTACGCCGCAGGCTGAATACACTATTCAGGCAGAAGTAAAAAGCGTGAGGACCTACAGAAGTGGCTGGGACAGTATTCTCTCTCCGGTCGATTTTGCTCTCGCCTGGCAGGGATTGACCAAAGTGGAGACCAGGGACTACATTACCTACTCCCAGAGAAACCGCTGGTATTACTACCGTTATTCATCTCAATCTCCCTATGATAAGTCCTATATAATAAGACATTCGGCCAACCATCACATTCTCCCGGCTACGGAAAATGTCAAACGGGCCGTTCTGACAGTAAAGAAAGAAGACCGGATACGTTTGCTGGGGTTACTGGTCAATGTGGATGGAGTAGATGAATCAGGGAGAAAAGTATGGTGGCGTACTTCCCTTAGCCGCAGTGATGAAGGTAACCATTCCTGCGAAGTTTTTTGGGTAACAGAAATGCAGGAGGGGAATAAAATATACCGCTAATTGGTACTCTCCGAAAATGTCCACAAGTATGTAGGTCATAGTATGTCTTATAATCTAACCGATTGAAATATTGCAACGCAAAGAAATAAAACAACTTATTTTATTGCTATACAAGAGTTGCTTAAAAGTAAAATTTGATTCAATAATTATTTATAGACCCTTTTTTCTATTATTTTACCGATTATAAGATATCTGAATATCTTTCCTTTAAAGCTTTTAACTGCTGCCACTACAGCGTAGATAGAAAAGATGATCCAGAGTGGAAAATAGAGGTTCATAATACCCATAGAAACCCAGAATAGAGCTCCAGGTGCTGCATCAGGGTTTTCAGTAATTGCGGGTAGTGAAACAAACATAAGTATCAGCCCAATAAAAATAGATAACATTATAAGCACAAAGAATAACAGCTGGTAAAAAATTGCCTGAATTGCATTAAATCTTACAAATTTTGATTTATCCTTCTGAGTAATCCATATTACTATAGGAGCAATTACCCCGATATTTGGAATCAGGATCGATAGGTGAGAGAGAAGTGACATAAGTTTTTCTTCGGAAGTTATTTCTTCATTCATTTTTATACCTTTGCTTACTATATTTAAAACATTTAAATATAGTAAGCCTTCTAAAGATTTTAGAATACTATCAATTGCTGCTTATTTCAAGAGAATTAATTAAGTTAAGTCGGTTCTGTCTTCTTTAAAGAATTTAATTTTAACAGTTTATCCTGAAGCTTTGAAATTTTTCTTTTATAGCGAAGCAATTCGACTGTTACCATTTTTTTCGGATTTGGCTATAATACTGAATTATGTATTTTGTTAAATTATAATAAAAATCAGAAGGGAGGTTAGAGTGAAGAGAAATGCTCTTATTGCGCAGTCCGGTGGGCCATCTCCAGTAATCAATGCCTCACTTCAAGGAGTGATTGAAAGTTGCGTCTCCTATCCGGAACATATAAAGAATATATATGCAAGTTGGCATGGTGTTGAGGGTGTCCTACTAGAAGAATTAATTGATATTTCATTACAACCCAAAGAAGAGATTGAATTTCTCCGTTATACACCTGCTGCAGGAGCCATAGGAACCTGTAGATATAAACTGAAAGAAGATCAAAAGGAAGATTTCGAACGCATTATTAGAGTGATGCAAGCTCATGATATTGGATATTTCTTTTACATTGGTGGGAATGATTCCATGGATATTGCCAGCAAAGTTTCAAAACTGGCTAAGGAAAAAGACCTCGATTTGTTGGTCGTTGGTGTACCTAAAACCATAGATAATGATGTAGGTGATGAGGAATTTATACTTATAGACCACACCCCAGGATATGCAAGTGCAGCCAGATACTGGGCATACTTGATTCAAAATACTGAAGAGGAAAACAGGGGAATGAGTGTTTCAGAACCGGTAACTGTTTTGCAGGCAATGGGTAGAAAAGCAGGTTATATTACGGCTGCTTCCAGACTTGCAGATCCAGAAAGAAAAATTCCGCTCCAGCTTTATATGGCAGAGTCAAATCATACTCTTGAATCACTTGCTGAAAATGTAAATAGACAGGTTGTAAAATCCGGACGTTGCATCGTCGTAGTAAATGAGGGTTTTAATGTGGGAAGTGTTGGAGAATCATATGATGGTTTTGACAATATTGAGTATGGTGCAAGCAAGACTACAGCAGCACAGATAGTTACCAACTATTTGAACAGTGTAGGAATTAAAGCCAGAGGACAGGTAACATGCCAGGTACCTGGCATTATACAACGTGATGTATCCATACATGCTTCAAAGGTTGATATTGACGAAGCATATGAAGTTGGGAAAAAAGCTGTAGAAATTGCGATCAACGAAGGGACCGGTTGGATGGCAACAATTTTAAGAAAGCCAGGGAATTCTTACAAAGCCATCTTTGACAAGGTAGATCTTGAAAAGATTGCAAAATCATTAAGATTCTTTCCTTTAAGTTGGATTACAAGTGATGGTATTGATGTGACAAATGATTTTATAAGATATGCTATGCCTCTCATCGGAGAAAGCTGGCCAGAGATTAAGCTGGAAAAGGGATTGCAGAGATTTACAAAATTTTCAATTAAATTTATTAATAAAAAGTTAAGTAATTATATCCCTATAAGGTTCAGAAATTAGTAATCGAGTTTAGAATTTAAATATGTTAAAGGAAAAATAAAAAGCCAAAGAATTGTTAGAAAAATTTTCCCAAATTTAAATCCTCATTTTTAATCTTGTGAGCTCCAACTTTCGGATCCACGATGTATTGATATTTGTCACTTAAGCTATAGAACCAGAGGGATAATTCAGATTGAACTTAAAAATCAATAAATCTGGCTTATAAGGTTGTAAATTTTTTTATATTTCACAAACCTATCTAAATATTTTTCTCTTATTTTCTCATCAGGGTAAAATTCTTTCTCTACCTTTATAAAACTTGAAATCGCCTGCTCAAGTGTAAATTTATCTGTTGCACTACCCGCAAGCATCATTGTGGCAAGACATCCAGACTCAGTTATTTGCATCTTCTTTATAGGCTTCCCTAAAATTGATGACTTAAGTGCAAGCTCTTTATCTGATTTAGCTCCACCACCTACTGCTCTAAGTTCTGTAATTTTTACTCCTGACTTTTCAGCCAGCTCAACATTGAATGCTATCTCATAAATTAGACCTTCTATTATTGCTTTAAAGATATCTTCCTTTTTGGTAGTTAAATTTAAACCCGTAATTGTGCCCTTAGGAATAGGGTCATGATAGGGGGTTCCTGATGACGAAAAATAGGGAAGTACAAATAGTCCTGAAGGATTAAAATCAAAATTTTTATAAAAATATTTTATAACACCTACATGCTCTTTTTCAGCCAGCTTCTTTTCCTTATCTGCAAAAATGTCAACAAACCATTTGACCAGGCTTCCTGAAGTCAAATTATATGCAATTGTTACAAACTTATTGGGAACTACATGAGCTCTTGTTGAAAAGTCATTTTCATACATTGAATCATTTATTATCAGCTCATTAAGTGTTGCTGTAACACATTCAACAGTACCCATTCCATCAGCAGCTAACCCTCCTTTAATAGAGCCTACCCCAAGTGCAGCACACTGCTGGTCATGACCTCCTGTAACAACAAGAACATTATTTTTAAATCCTAGATCTTTAGCTATATCATCTCTCACAGTACCAACTATAATTCCGGAAGGTGATGGCGCTGAAAATAAATCTTTATCTATATCAAAAGTATTTAAAATTCTATCTGACCAAATTTTTTTTCTTATATCAAAAAACAAAGATGTTGATGAAAGTGAATAATTTATTTTTGTATCAGTAATTCCAAGTTTATGCTGGAGCAGATCCTCAGTGAATAAAATCTTCTTAGTTCTCCTATAGATTTCAGGTAGATTATTTTTTACCCATAATATTTTATTTAATGCACAAATTGTCTGAGGAGGAAGACCTGTAATAAAGTAAAGCTCTTTTGCAGGGATTTTTGTAAAAATAATCTCAAGTTCAGCTTCACTTCTTGAGTCAGTTGAATAAA
This sequence comes from bacterium, assembly GCA_030611285.1. Taxonomy (GTDB): domain Bacteria; phylum Actinomycetota; class Humimicrobiia; order Humimicrobiales; family Humimicrobiaceae; genus Hydromicrobium. Next base: position 4,177 of record JAUWQC010000046.1, read on the forward strand.
TTGTATTGTAGATTATATTTCCTTCTTCATCGATTGGAGTAAAAGATTCTCCAACGGTTGACACTGAAAGAGCAGTTACCGGGTCTTTCTTAACCATATGATAAGAGTTTATCTCTCTTATTGCATCAAAGATTTTATTCCACATAGGAATTGTATCAAATTCTACAAAGTGAGGTTTAGGATAAATCAGCTCATACTTCTGATAGGCACTTGCTAATACCTTACTCTCTTCGTTGAATGCAATTGCTTTAACTCCTGTTGTTCCAATATCAATACCTAGAAGGCTCATAAATCAGGTTATTTTATAATAAGTAAATTCTTGTAATAAATTGAAATATTTAGATAATAACATAAAATTAGGTAAAGTAAAGATGCCGAATTGCTATATCTAAAAAGTATTACAAATTGTATGGTTATATTATTAATAATTATTATAATTAAATATATTTTATTTGATAAAGGAAAAGTATTAAGCAAGGAGTATTTTTAGAAAATGAAAAAGCTAGTTTTATTTGGAGCTGGTAAAATTGGACGGTCATTTGTTGGACAATTGTTTAGTCGATCTGGTTATGAAGTAGTTTTTGTAGATATTTTAGAGCCAGTAATTGAAGCGCTAAATAAAAGAGGATTTTATAATGTTATTATAAAAGGGGACAAGGAAGAAACAATAAAAGTTACTAATGTACGTGGCGTTTTAGCATCAGATAAAGAAAAGGTAGCAGAAGAAGTAAGTACTGCTGATGTTGTTGCAACTTCGGTTGGCTATAATGCTTTGCCTCATATTATTCCTTTAATAGCACAAGGATTAATTAAAAGATATAGTAAAGATAAAAATCTTCTTCTTGATATAATAATAGCAGAGAACATGAGAGATGCAGCGAAATATTTTGAAAAAGAGATAGTTAAAATTGTTGGAAATGATTATCCTTTAAAAAAATTGGTTGGGCTTGTAGAAACTAGTATTGGTAAAATGGTGCCAATAATGTCAAAAAAAGACATGGATGAAGATATATTGCAGATTTTTGCTGAATCATATAATAATCTAATCTTAGATAAAAAAGCTTTTAAAAATCCAATACCCAATGTTAAAGGTCTTTCTCCAAAAGATAACATGAAGACATGGGTTGACAGAAAGTCATTTATTCATAATCTTGGCCATGCTACTATTTCATATTTGGGATATTTATATAATAAAAAATTTGTTTATTTATACGAGGCATTAGTTGTAAAAGAATTATATAATCAAACTAAAGAAACAATGATGCAAGCATCAGAGATATTAATGAAAGAATATACTGGCGAGTTTACAAAGAAAGATTTGGAAGACCATATTGATGATTTATTAAAACGATTTATGAATAAGGCTTTAGGCGATACAATTTATAGAGTAGGAAGAGACCTGTTAAGAAAATTAGGACCAGAGGATAGATTGGTTGGAGCCGTAAAAAAGGGGTTGAAGCACAATATAAATGTTGATAAAATTCTTTATGCTTTGGTTTGCGGTTTTTATTTTAGAGCTACTGATGAATCAGGTGCTATGTTTGATAGAGATATTGAATTTGTTGAAAAATATTTTAAAAATGGCATAGAGTATGTACTGGTAAATGTATGTGGATTTGATAAGAATAAGCATAAAGACATAATTGCAAGATGCAAAAAATATTCAGAGGAAATTAAGGTAAAATATAAAATATAAGGAAAGAAATTTCGGTTAAGGTTTTGAATATGATGAAAAATAATCAAATTAAAGGTAAGGCTATTTTATGTCCACATATAAAACAGATGGATTTAAAGATGGTAAATTATTGGGATAAAGAAAAAGAAAATAAATTTTTTTAAAGAGAATTTAAAATAAATAATTTTAAGGGAGAAAAGTTATGCCAATAATAAGAAACGGAGAAAAAGCAAGGGAAATAATTGATAAAGTAAAAAAAACTGGAAATAGTTTACCATGTTTTTGCACAGAAAATATTATGACAACAGAAGCAATTTTTATGGGAGCTAAAAAATTTAAAGAAGAGAAAAATATAAAAGGACAATTACCGCTTATTATTGCTTTTACAGCAAGTTATGAGCAGAGACAGCAGCTAAAAAATTACTCTGGATTAAGCGATTTTAAAGAAGGATTATTAGCAGTAAGAGATGATATCGAAAGAATTGCAAGAGACAAAGGTCAATTTGACGATATAGATGTTATTGTACATCTAGATCATGCTCAACCAGGCGATGATGATTGGATATTTAAGGAAAATAAAGATTTTATATCTTCCGTTATGTATGATTGTAGTCGTTTTAGTCTTAATGACAATATTAAAATGGTAAAGGATTTTGTTAAAAAACATAAAAAAGATTTTGTTATTGAAGGTTGTGTTGATGAAATACATGCTTATAGCGCAAGTAATGAGAAGCTCGAAGTAAAAGATAATATTACTGAAGCAGGTGATGCAGAAAGTTATTTTAAAGAGACTGGAGTTGACTTGGTAGTTGCCAACTTAGGGACAGAACATAGAAGAACAGAAAGTGCTTTAAAGAAGTATCATAGAGATGCAGCTCAAAAAATTAGAGATAAAATAGGGAGGCAAATAGTACTTCATGGCGCATCGAGTTTAAGTTTTACTGAGTCTAAAAACTTGCCACAGGATGGAATCGTTAAGGTTAATATCTGGACAATATTAGAAGTAAATCCGGGCAGAATTATGGCTGGTGAAATAATAAAAAATATAGATAAAATATTATTAAAAGAAAGTATAGAAAAATTAGTTAATGAAGGATTTTTAAATAAAAAAGTTTTAAATAAAGGTGGGAAACCTTCGTTGGATTTTCTAACAGAAAAATACAGAAGAGATGATATTTTTATTCCAGGTGTCGTTAAGCAAGTTAAAAATTATTATGAGAATTTTTATATTAATTATTGATGAAGGACAAAGTGGTTAATTTCTTTAAAAGAGTTGGAAGTATTAGTCAGATAAAGGGGCATCAAAGATTATTTATAATAAATTCTTCTGCTGATATATATTATATTATCTTCATAGGCACCGCAGCACTGCATTTCATTTAAATTTTTGTGTGGGGTAAATTTCTATTCTATTTATCCAGAGTAAGGGATTTTCCATAATTATCATGATATAAAATGTAATAATTATTTGATATAAAATGATATATATGATACATTAATAAACAAATGAAAGAAAACAGTAGTCAGAATAATCTATCAAAAACTGAAAGGC
>JAUWQC010000002.1 GCA_030611285.1 bacterium
TAATTTTTATATTACAAGTTTTTTATTTTATATAAATCCTTGGAATCCTGTTTTTAAACATACACACTACCTCATAATTTATAGTCCCCGCTAGTTGCGCAATATCCTCCGCAGTTATTCTCTGTCCTTTAGAATCACCTATCAGGATAACCTCATCACCAACACTAATATTACTACCCCTTGCAACATCAGTAATATCTATCATAAACTGGTCCATAGTAATATTGCCTACTACTGGCGCAGGCATTCCATTAATTAAAACCACGGCCTTGTTGGACAGCAATCGACAGTAACCATCCGCATAACCTACAGGTACAGTTGCAATTATGCTATCCCTTTCGGTTTTAAAAGTGCCGCAATAGGAAATAGCCTCGCCTCTGGAGACATTCTTTATAAAGGATATTTTTGTTTTAAGGCTAAACACTGGTTTTAAATTAGATATAACATTACCTGTTTCCGGGTCAAGCCAATCATTATAATCCCCGGCATAAGGATTTAAGCCATACATAGAAATCCCGGTTCTTACCATATCCAGATGCATATTCCTGTACCTGAAAAAGGCTGCGCTGTTGGCGCAGTGAAAATATTTTGGTGCTATTCCATTATTTTTTACCTGTCTTATAATTTCATTAAACCTGCTCCACCGCAGTTCAGTATAAGAGCTTTCCCTGCTGCTTGCGCAGGAATAATGTGTAGAAATGCTCTCCAATCTTAAATTGGGAAGAGCTGCTATTTTTGAAATCTGTTCGGCAGCATCATTAAAATTTATTCCTATCCTGTTCATCCCTGTATCAACATTTATATTTATAGCTGCTTCTTTTCCAATCTTACTGCATTGTTTCGATATAAATTGAGCTGACTTATATGAATTTATACATGGAATTAAATTATGCTCTAAAGCCTCTTCTATTGCTCCAGCAGGACTTTCACTTAAAACGTATATAGGCACATCAATTCCCGATTTTCTTAGCCCTGTTCCTTCTTCAACCAGTGCCGTTCCAAGTGCATATGCTCCGCTTTTTATTGCCTGCTTCGAAATCTCTATCGCCCCATGGCCGTAGGCATCAGCTTTAACTACTGCCATTATTCTGGTATTTTTAGAGGCGGCATATGATTTAATTATTTTTAGGTTATGGTCAAGGTGAGATAAATTAATTTCAGCCCAGGCAAACCTTTTATTTATTACACTATCTTCCTGCATAAAGTTCGCATTAAAATAATTATGTTTTCAAATCATTGATTTTACAATATCTGCCCTGGTAATTATTCCTACCAGATTACCATCATTATCCAGTACCGGAACTCTATTAACATTGTTCCTTATCATTATATTTGCAACTACATTAACTGTTGTATCTTCTTTAACTATTTTAACCTTACTGGTCATTACATCCTCTACTTTTGTTCCTAAATATTTTCTAAGATTTCTCTTAAACTTGCTTAAACTTTCAAGATATATAATACTGTCCAGTAATTTGAAATACCTTGGAAAATGAAGATCAGCATCCCTTACAATTAAATCTCCTTCAGTAGCAATCCCCACCAGTTTACCGCTGTCATCAATAACAGGTACTCCGCTTATCTTATTTTTTATAAGCAATTCTGAAAGTTCTGCCACTGATGCGTCCTTGTTTATAGTAATAACTTTTTTTACCATAACATCTCTCGCTAAAAGCTCTGACATTCTAAGTTCCTATCATATTAATATTATTAATTTTAATAACCTTTAATATTTAATTTTTTCTATCTCTAAAAAAACTCTCTTAATACCCTCCAGGAGATCCGTTGCGATAAGAGAAGTTCTGCTGGTTTCTTTTACCATAATATCCGCCGCCAGTCCGTGGATAAAGACCCCGCATACGGCACTTTCCACCAACCCCACTCCCTGGCAAAGAAGTGAGCCAATAATACCTGTCAGTATATCACCCGTACCTGCTGATGCCATCCCCCAGTTTCCGGTAGGATTAATAAAGGTCGTACCCTTATAATCTGAAATTACAGTCTTAGCTCCTTTAAGTACAGATATTAATTTATATTTTGCAGCAACTTCCAGATTTATTTTAATCCTGTCTTCTAAAGGGACCTTGCCTAAACCCATTACTGCTGACAATTCTCCGGCATGAGGGGTTATTATAACATTTGTCAGGTCAAGTTTTTTTATACTCTCAACATCTCTTGGTCCGTAAAGTGCATGGAGGCCATCAGCATCCAGCACTAACGGTTTTTTTATATTTTTTAATATTTCCCTTACCAGGCATATTGTGCTTGGATTCCTTGAGAGTCCGGGACCTATTGCCAGTGCATTAAATCTATCGCTTAAATCTAATATTTCATTTAGACTATCTATGTGTAAAGAAATATCTTCTGTTTGTTTAACCGGATATGTAATTACTTCTGTTAATTTTTCCTCAAAGGTACTATTCAGCTCCTGGGGGCAAACAAGAGTCACCACCCCTGCCCCGCATCTTAAGGCTCCCATACAGGTCATTGAAGCTGCCCCGGTAAACCCTGCAGAACCTGCTATTACCAGCAGGTTTCCAACTTTATATTTATAGGTCCATGATTCTTTTAGGGGAATATTTTCAGCTACCCACTGGAAATCAGGTTCAAAAACCTGCTCATATTTAGAATAATACTTTTCCGGAATACCTATATCAATAATCTTAATCTCTCCTGTAAAATCTGCTCCGGGATAATTAACCAGCCCTATCTTCTTGCAGCCAAAGGTTATGGTTTTGCCTGCCCGCACTGCTGTTCCTAAAACTCTTCCATTATCAGAATCCACACCCGAGGGAATATCAACAGAATAAATTTCCAGGTTTCTGTTCTTCTCTTTAGCAGAATTTATACTTTCAATTATTTCATTTGCAGATCCGTAAACATCCTTTCCGTGCAGGCCTGTTCCAAATATGGCATCTGTAACAAAATCAGCTTTTTTTAATTCTTTTTTAAATAAAGAACTTATTTTTTTATCTTCCGGATTTAAATAATATACTTCATTATTTCTACCTGCTTTAAGCTTTTTAAAATAAAATAAGCTGTCCGGGCTAAGCCCCTCCACCGGAGATATATGAAACACAATTACTCTCATTCCATAGTCCAGTAAGTCTTTAGCTGCTACAAAACCGTCGCCACCATTATTCCCTCCTCCGCAGACAACCAGACCACGGGCAGCTCTCTTGAGTTTTTTATTCTCAAAATCACTTATGATTTCTTTGGATATTCCACTGCCGGCATTCTTCATAAGCCATTTTGAATCAATTCCACCGCTTATAGCCTTATTATCAATCTCTGCTATTCTGCTCCCTTTTAGAATTCTTTTTAATTTCATTTCTCTCCAGGCTATACTTAATTCTACCTATATTAAATTATTTAATACAACAAAAAGTATTGTAGTTTATAATTTTAATAAAAAAATTAACTTTTTGGTAATTTTAAATTATATAATTGCTACCGCATAGGCTACTGCAAAATTTTCTGTTGCGGAAACTGATATTTTTATCTCTCTAATTCTAAGTTTTTTGCTGAAATTATAAGTCTTTCCATATAATTTTATAAAAGGAGCTCCAGTATCCATATTTTTCAGTTCAATCTCATTTAGAGAGATATTCTTGCTGACTCCCTCAGCTAATGACTTGGCAACTGCTTCTTTTGCAGCAAAACGGGCGGCAAAACTTGAATACTTACCCCTATTTTTTTTTCTGCAGTAATCTATTTCATTTTCAGTGTAAACCCTGTTTAAGAATCCTGAATTGTTCTTAATAGCAGACTTGATTCTTTCTACTTCTATTATATCAGTGCCAATTCCAAATATTTCCATAAATCCTCACTTCACTGTACTGCTTTTTGCAAGATTTAATTATAATTTTAACTGTTAAAAAATTAAATATAGAATTCAATATCAATAATAATGCAAATATTATAACAGAAGAGTTAAGAATATGGGATATCAGAATCCTGCACGAGATAACCAGCTGCCACTTGAATTCTGTTAGGTGTAGTCACTTAAGAAAGCTTCTCCATACAAAGGTGCTTTAAGAATCAACTCAATCTCGTCCTCTTTGAATAAAAAGGGCTTAACCTGATTGGCTAGTCGCTTAAGCTCTTTTCCATCCATACTTTGTAGATATGCCATAAGATTATCTTTTATAGGCAATCTGATATTATTCGCCTTTAAGACATTTTCATTAAAAGGGAATTTCCTCTTTAACATAAATAATGTATCATAAATATCCCTTCCCCTTTTACGATTAAAAAGAGCACAAACCTTTTCCGAAAGCAAATTACCTTTACTCATTAAAATAGAGGTAAAGCTATACCCATACATACTCAACACTTTAGAGTCAGTAATAAGTTCCCATTTAGGTCTATTAATCTCTATCTTAATCACCAAGCTCATTCCTCGTTTGTCAGAAATACCATATTTTTTTATAACATCATTAAAGAGTAAATTTGCGGTAAAAAGATTATTTCGTCTGCTCTTGGAAGTAGTTGTAGGTAATCCTTCCTTAGATAAATCCTTACCTATTCCCTCCAATATATTTTCAAATTCCTGATAATCTAAAGACGGTGTATTAAAATCAAGATCTTCAGAAAAACGGGGCATCTTATAAAAATATCTCATTGCTGTGCCACCCATAAAAAAGAAATACTTGCCAAATTTGTGCTTATAGATAGAATTCAAGATAATAATTTGTAAATACTCTCTCACAATTGCTCTTTTCTTTAAGATGGGAAGGCTATTATCCTTTGCCTCTTCTAAAAGATATTCCGTGCTTAACATTTTGCCCACTCTTTCAATTTTAGCAATGCGCTTACTGTTTTTTTATTAAATAATTTAGCATATTTTAACGTCTTACTCCAATTCAGCTTCGTAACGAGATCTCTCTCAAGTCGCTCTTCATCAAAATCCAGAGGTTCTTTTTGGCGAAGAGAAAAATAGATGAAATCCACCAGTGCCTTTTCTTTATCCGCAATAAGGATTTTAACTCCTTCATATTGCATTAACTTATAACCAGTAAAAGCTTTTTTTTGGCAGCTCCTGTAAAAGAACGAACCGTGCCTATTCTTAAATTCCCGAGTTGGTAGAGTAGTCAAGGATGTCACCTGGACAGCAATATCTGGGATCAAACTATAAATAGACAAAGCTGTCTCAAGAGAGATATAAGAAGGTGCATAAAGTTTATTACCTACATACACATCAGGAATATTTGATTCCAATCCTGGTTCGATAAATTCATACAAATTTTTTCTCAGCCGTAGCAATAGAGCTTTCTTAACCCAACGACCAAGATTGTTCTTCAAGGTTTTCAAATTCTCCTCTGGAAAAAGGTTTTCTATATCTCTTAAAGAAAAAATAATTAATTTATTCTTTTTTAACTCAGAAATCAAATCGAGATATTTCATTTTTATAAATCCTTATTATTAGGGACTATCTGAAATAAGAATATACTATACCTTTATATCTGTCAATGCCTTTCCAGGGTCAGAATAATCTTTAGTGGTAGCAAGTGACCACAATCTTACATGGGAGATTTTCTCCAAATCTATTTTTAAACAAGGATAATTCACTTGAGAAAAGATAACTATCTTTTAGAAAACTGAGGTCTTTTCCTGGCTTTTTTAAGACCGTACTTTTTCCTCTCTTTAACCCTGGAATCCCGGGTTAAAAAACCCTCTCTTTTAAGTATTGGCCTGTATTCTTCATTAATTTCCAGTAACGCTTTTGAAATACTATGACGTAATGCTCCTGCCTGTCCTGATATCCCACCTCCTGATAAATCTGCAATAACGTCATACGCATTTTCGGTATTGGTAAGTCTGAAAGGTTCCATAATAACAGTTATAAGAGACTCTCTCTTAAAATATTCTTTAAAGTCCCTTGAATTAACCATAATTTTTCCTTCTCCAGGAAATAATCTTACTCTGGCTATCGATTGCTTTCTCTTTCCTGTTGCACTATAAACTACCTGCTTTGCCAAATTAGTTCTCCTTTTTATAAATCAATTTTTTCGGGTTTTTGCGCGCTGTGCGGATTATTCTCACCCTTATATATTTTTAACTTCTTTAGTATTTTTCTACCCAGAATATTATGCGGCAGCATTCCTCTTACCGCATTTCTTATAACAAACTCTGGTGATTTTTCCATCATTTTTTCCAGGTTGATAACCTTTAGATTACCCACATATCCGGAATGCCTGTAATATTTTTTATTTTTCAGCTTATTTCCGGTAACCTTTATCTTATCTGCATTTATAACAATCACAAAATCACCACAATCTAAATGTGGTGTATAAGTTGGTTTATTCTTACCTCTTAAAATCCTGGCTATTTCTGTACATAACCGTCCCAGATTTTTATCCTTAGCGTCAACCAAAAACCACTTTCTTTTAATTTCTTCTTTCTTTAAAATAAATGTTTTGAGCCCAACATTTACCATAACTTCCTCCAATTATCTAAAATATTTAACTCTTGTAAGAAAAAGGCCCTTCGCCGGGGCTATTTTCCCGGTCAACTTTCTGTCTCTTTTCATCAGAGCTTCTCTTATGCTCGCGAGTTCCCTCTCACCGCTTCCTATTTCAAGTACAGTCCCTGCTATAATTCTAACCATATTATATAAAAAAGAATTTGCTGCTATTTTAAAAATTACTAAATCATCTTTAGTTTTTTCTACCGTAAACCTTTTTATCTCCCTTACAGTGTTACTCCCCAAACAGTCAGGATTACAAAAAGAAGTAAAATCTTTCACTCCTAAAAACATCCTGGCAGCTTTTCTCATCAATCTTATGTCTAGTTCTCTGGTTATAAGGATACTGTACTTTTTCAAAAAAACACTCTGGTATTTTTTGTTTACTACAAAATAGCTATATTCTCTCAAGCGCGCATCCCTTCTGGCATCAAAAGAAGGGCCGACCTTTTTGATTTTTTTAATAACTATATCATCCGGGAACAAACTATTTACAGACCACAAAATTCTGTAAATATCTAAATCTTTGCCAGTTTTAAAATTTATTACCTGGTAGGTGGCATGAACCCCGGTATCAGTTCTTCCAGCATATTTAAAATCTACTTTTTCATTTAAAACTTTTGAAAGAACTGCCGCCAGCTCTCCCTGAATAGTTTTAGTCCCACCTGGCTGTATTTGAAATCCGTTATAATTAGTTCCGTCATATTCCACCACAGCCATGTAGTTATTCATCATCTTATGCCATATAATTTATAATTTTCAAAATAACATTAATTTTCACTTTTATTTTATCAGCAGCTCCATTATTACCAATTGAGCTCCATCTCCGGCTCTGTTTTTATACTTAACAATCCTGGTAAATCCGCTGGATCTCTGATACATTCCCGGCGCTATTTCATTAAATAATTTCTGTACTGCTTCAGTATTACCCAGTAGTCTAATACAATTTCTTCTAGCTGCCAGGTTATCCTTTTTAGCTATGGTTATTAATTTATCCACAAAACTTCTTACATACTTAGCTTTTGCCACCGTGGTTTTAATTTTTCCATTTTTAAATAATGAAATGGTCAAATTTCTCATAATTGCTTTTTGATTACTGCTGCTCCCACCTAATCTCCTACCTTTTTTAGGTATTACCATATTCTACTTCTCCCGCTCACTATTTTTGCTTAAAGGATAACTCCAGTTCTTTTATTTTATCTTTTACTTCCTGAATAGATTTCTGCCCAAAATTCCTAATATCAAGAAGCTCATCCTCACTATATTCCAGTAACTTTTCTATCGTATCAATTCCTTCTCTCTTAAGACAATTATGTGCTCTTACTGAAAGTTCCAATTCTTCTATAGAAGGATATTCTTGTTTTTTGTCTTCCTCTTCAATTTCTTCAAATATAGGTTCGTCTTTGCTTTCTTTATCAGATAAATCTATTAGAAGCGCCATATAATCATTAATAATTTTAGATGCCTGGCTTAAAGCATCTTCCGGTTTAACGCTGCCATTAGTTTTTATATTTATAGAAAGCCTGTCAAAGTTAGTCATTTGACCAACTCTTGTATTTTCAACTTTAAATTGAACCAATCTTACCGGTGAAAATATAGTATCAATAGGTATTACTCCAAGAGGTTCTCCCTCTACCACATTTTCTTCTGCATTTTTATAACCTTTATTTTTTTCAACCCTTATTTCCGCATTTAGTTTCCCCCTTTTAGTCAGGGTGCAAATATATTCATCTGGATTTACTATCTCGACATCAGAGGATAGTTTTATATCTGAAGCCTTTACAGTTCCGGAACCTTTCTTTTCAAGTTTCAGCAATACCGGTTCATCACTTTCCATTTTAAAAACAACTCCTTTAAGATTAGTGATAAATTCTATCATATCTTCTTTCATCCCTTCTAAAGTTGAAAATTCATGCATTATATTTTCAACCCTAACTCTTGTAATTCCCACTCCTTCTATAGACGAAAGTAGAACTCTCCTAATGGAATTACCTAAAGTGTGCCCAAAACCTCTTTCTAATGGCTCAATAATAAACTCACCACAAAAATCATCTTTATGCTTAATGCTCACATTGGGTTTATGCATTTTTAGCAATTTATATCTACCTCCTAAAGAAAAGAATATTCAATTGAATATTTAAATTACTTAGAATAAAGCTCTACTATTATTTGTTCTTTAACAGGAGCTTTTATTTCATCCCGCTCCGGATATCTTAATAGCTTCCCCCTTAGATTATCCAGATCCACTTCCAACCACTCAGGTATGGTTAGACTTCCTCCGCTCTCTTTTGCCTCCATTATTGGAGTTATTTCCTTACTGGACTCGGCAACGCTTATTTCCTGTCCTTCTTTTAACTGATATGAAGGTTTATCAACTTTTCTGCTATTAACTTGAATATGCCCATGACTAATTAACTGCCTGGCCTGAGCTCTGGATGTAGCAAAACCCATAATATAAACAACATTGTCAAGCCTGGTCTCCAGTAACTGGAGTAATATTTCTCCGGTAACCCCTTTTCTCTTTACTGCTTTTTTGTAATAATTTCTAAATTGCCTCTCCCATACCCCGTAATATCTCTTAGCTTTTTGTTTTTCTCTTAACTGAGTATAATACTCAGTTTTCATAGGTCTTCTCTTAGCTCTCTGTCCGGGAACGTAAGGCTTTTTTTCCAATACACACTTATCAGAAAAACATCTCTGTCCTTTTAAAAATAACTTTTCTCCTTCTCTCCTGCACTGCTTGCAGACAGGCCCTTTAGCTACTGTCATTTATTTTACAACCCCTTGTTTCAAACTTTTTTAAACTCTTCTCCTCTTACGTGGCCTGCAGCCGTTATGAGGCACTGGCGTTACATCAATTATATTACCAATTTCCAGTCCAGCTGCCTGTAGAGACCTTACAGCAGTTTCTCTGCCAGACCCCACACCCTTAACTCTCACATCTACTCTAGTAACTCCATGCTCCTGAGCATTTCTAGCCACTGCAGTTGCAGTTATCTGAGCAGCAAACGGAGTACTTTTTCTGGAACCTTTAAAACCTTGTCCTCCGGCACTACCCCAGGCAATAGTATTACCATCCAGGTCAGTTATATTCACAATGGTATTATTAAAAGTAGACTGAATATGGGCAATCCCGTAAGGTATATTTTTTCTTTCCTTACTTTTTACTCTTCTTTTACTGGTAGTTTTTTTAGCCAAATTTACCTCCTGAAATTTTTATTGTGACTGACTTTTCTTTATACCAACACTTCTTCTCTTACCTTTTCTGGTCCTGGCATTTGTGTGAGTCCTCTGACCTCTAACCGGCAATCCTCTTTTATGCCTGATGCCCCTGTAAGAGTTTATTTCGATTAATCTTTTTACATTCTGGCTTATTTCTCTTCTAAGATCTCCTTCAATAGTGTAGTTATTTTCTATATATTCTCTTATCTTAACTAGTTCATCTTCACTGAGATCTTTAGTTTTTATACTCTTACCAATATTTAGTTTGCCCAGCATTGTTTCTGCCGCTGACCTGCCAATGCCAAAAATGTAAGTCAGAGCTATGCAAATGTGCTTATCATTTGGTATATCAACACCTGAAATCCTTACCAACTGGAAACCTCCTTAACCCTGCCTCTGCTTATGACGGGGATTTTTACAAATAACAATAACTTTCCCTTCTCTTTTTATAATCTTACAGCTTTTACATATTTTTTTAACTGATGGTTTAACTTTCATTTAACCTTAAAATATAAATTTTAAATATAATTACTTTTTTCTAAAAGTAATTCTTCCTCTATTTAAATCATAAGGTGATATTTCTAATTTAACTCTATCTCCAGGTAAAATCTTTATATAATGCATTCTCATTTTACCTGAAATATGCGCCAATACCTTATGACCATTATCAAGCTCTACCTTGAACATAGCGTTAGGAAGTGCTTCTAAAATGGTCCCCTCAGCTTCTATTATGCCTTCTTTTTTAGAAATCTTTAAACCTCCTTGCTAATATTTTCAATGTAAAAATAGCGCAAGTACGTAGATTATCAAAAAACTTTTAGTATGTCCACAATATTTTACTATCACTATTAAATTCTGGTTAATATTAAAGGACCATTTTCCAATACCGCTACCGTATCCTCAAAGTGGCAGGAAAGCTTCCTGTCACTTGTCACAACAGTCCACAGATCAGCCAGTATTTCAACATCACTGCTGCCCTGATTAAACATAGGCTCTATGGCTAAAACCATACCCTGTTTTAGAACCGGTCCCTGTCCAGGAGGCCCGTAGTTTAATATCTGGGGGTCCTCATGCATCTCTCTACCAATTCCATGACCTACAAAATCTTTAACCACTGAAAAACCATCAACCTTAGCTCTAGTTTCAATCCTATTGGAGATATCTGACAGTCTGTTTCCAACCACGCACAGCTTTATACTTTCATCAAGTGCCTCTCTGGTAGCATTCCACAGCCTTTCCGCAATCTTACTTACATTTCCAACTTTATAAGTTCGGGTAGCATCTCCATAAAAACCATTTATTTTAGCTCCAATATCTATAGAAACCAGTTCTCCATTCTTTATAACTCTCTTGCCTGGAATACCATGAACCACTTGTTCATCAATTGATATACAGACACTGTTGGGATAAGGCTTTTTACCAACCTTCCCTACATAACCCTTAAAAGCAGGAACAGCCTTTTCACCGGTTATAATCTCTTCGGCAATCTTATCTATATAATCAGTGGTAATACCAGGCTTTATAATTTCTTCTATTTTCGAAAAAACTTTAGCTACAATCCTGCCAGCCTCTTGCATTAATCTGATTTCATATGCCGATTTGCATATTATCATAGAAATTTTAATATCCTTTCAGTTATTTTTTTCTCTTCTCCGGAACCATCGATATTTACCAACAGCCCTTTATCAGCATAAAAATTAATAAGCGGTCTGGTTTCAGATTCGTACACTTCCATCCTGTGCTTAATAACCTCCACATCATCATCTTTTCTTTTTATTAAATCTCCTCCACATTCTGGACACTTTATATAGTTTTCACTGTTATTATTAATACCGAATACACTTTTACACACTTTACAGGTCGCTCTCTTGCTGAGTCTGCCAATAATCTCATCTTTGCCAACAACTATATTTATTACTTTATCCAACTTTATCCCCAGATGATCCAGCATACTTGAAAACATTTTTGCCTGCTTTAAATTTCGCGGAAAACCATCTATCAAAAATCCATTTTCTGACCTACTGTTTCTTATCATATCCTTTATTATTTCAATTATTATTTCGTCTGAAACTAATTTTCCGCTCTCAACAAATTTAACTATCTTTTTTCCTAACTCAGACCCTTTATTTATTTCATTTCTTAAAATATCTCCCATCGAAATACAGGGTATATTAAATTTATTAGAAATTACTTTCGCCTGGGTACCTTTTCCCGCACCCGGAGCTCCAATTAAAACTATCCTCATTTTAGAAACCCCTCATAATCCCTCATAGTAAGCTGAGACTCAAGTTGCCTCATAGTATCTAAAGCAACACCTACAGCAATAAGTATGGATGTCCCGCCAAATCTAAAGGGTATTTCCATATAGTTAATCAATATCTCAGGAAGAAGAGCAATTATTGCTAAAAATATAGCGCCTGGTAATGTTATCCTGTTTAAAATATTTGTCAAGTAATCTGCTGTATTTTTTCCAGGTCGTAGTCCTGGTATAAATCCCCCGTACCTTCTCAGATTATCTGCGGTGTCCAGTGGATTAAAAGTAATAGCGGTATAAAAGTAAGCAAATATAATAATAAGTACGCTGTAAGTAATAGCATAAATTGGATTTATTCTTCCCTGTATAGTTGGGCTTAACGCATTAGCAAAGGATTGTACCCACCTGTTCGGAATAAATTGCGCAATTGTTGCCGGAAAAAGCATTACTGATATAGCCAGAATTAAGGGCATTACTCCAGATTGATTAACTTTGAGTGGTATGTAAGTACTTTGTCCGCCAAAAACTTTTCTTCCTACAATCCGTTTTGCGTACTGAACAGGTATTTTCCTCTCGCCTTGCTGGATAAGTATTACAGCTATAACTATACCAATAGATATAATTGCAAAAAGGGCTAAAAAGAAGTAATTCGTACCCCGCAGTCTGAATAGACTTATAAACTGCCCTGGTATTCTGGAAATAATACTGGCAAATATTAAAAGTGAAATTCCATTTCCTATTCCATGAATATTTATCAATTCACCTAACCACATTATTAAAATAGTTCCGGCAGTCAATGTAACAATGATTAAGGTAACATGCATAAAGTCAAAATTAGGTATGGCGCCAAAATTTCTAAAGAAAAAAACCATTGCAGTAGATTGTGTTAAAGCCAGCCCTAAAGTCATATATCTTGCCATTTGATTTATTTTCCTCCTGCCGAACTCTCCTTCCTTTGCCAGCTGCTCCAACCTGGGAATTACAACTTGAAGAAGCTGCAATATAATAGAGGCAGTTATGTAAGGCATAATACCCAGAGAGAATACTGCAAATTTTCCCAGCGCTCCTCCTGAAAACAAATCCATCAAACCCATTACCCCGGTTTCAACCTGTTCCAGGATTTTGGTCGCATCTACTCCCGGTATAGTAATATTAGCCCCAAATCTATAAATAGCTAAAATACCAATAGTGAATAATATTCTGTTTCTGACTTCTTTAATTCTAAAGGCATTTACAACAGCCCTGAACATTAAATCACCTCTACTTTTCCACCCACTTTTTCAATTTTAGCTGCAGCGCTCCGGCTGAAATAATTGGCTTTGACAGTTATTTTTTTGGTAAGCTTGCCATTCCCCAATATTTTTACAGGATTTGGCTTTTTCATAATCAAACCATTCTTTTTTAAAAAATCATAGTCGACAACACTACCATCTTTGAAATTTTCTAACTGCCACACATTAATTACATTATTTATTTTCTTCCTGGTGTTTTTAAAACCTTTGAGATGCGGTAATCTCCTTTGTAGAGGCATCTGTCCGCCTTCAAAACCTATTCTGGTTTTACCACCTGATCGGGACAACTGTCCTTTGGTGCCCCTTCCGCTGGTAGTTCCATGTCCGGAACCGTTCCCTCTACCTACTCTTTTCCTTTTCTTTATAGACTCAGGAGATCTTAAATCACAAAGCTTCACTATTTTCTCCTTCCAATATTATCCAAACCCATAATATTAATTAACTTCCGGTTCTTCTATCTTCCGCATACTCTCAAGTCTGCTCCGGTGTTTTAAGCATCTTTAGACCCCTAATAGTTGCATTAGCTATATTTAAAGCATTGGCACTTCCTAATGATTTTGTAAGAATATCCTTTACACCAGCCAATTCCATTATTATTCTCACCGGTCCACCGGCAATTACTCCTTTACCGTGAGAAGCCGGCTTCATAAGGACATGACCTGCGCCAAACCACCCATCAATTGGATGGGGTATAGTCCCATCAGTCAAAGGCACTTTAAACATATTTTTCTTTGCATTATTAATGCCTTTTTGGATTGCGGTTGAAACCTCTTTGGCTTTACCAAAACCAACACCAACCATACCATTCATATTGCCAACTGCAACAAGAGCGCTGAAGCTAAATCTTCTACCACCCTTAACCACTTTCGCTACTCTATTTATTTTTATAACCTTTTCACTTAACTCCGTATCTTTAGAAAAATCAGCCACTAAATATACTCCTTAAAAATATAGTTAAAATTTCAATCCGCCTTTTCTCGCACCTTCAGCCAGGGCTTTTACTCTGCCATGATACCTGTAGCCACTTCTATCAAAAACTATTTCATTTATACTTTTCTTCTTTGCCATTTTAGCCAGGGCTTCTCCAGTCCTGAAGCTTATATCTATTTTTCCTTTATCTCCATCTTTGCTTTCAATTTTCTTGCTTGATATAGCAACCAGCGCAGCGCCGGTGTTATCATCTATTATCTGACCGTAAATATACTTATTGCTCCGGTAAACAGAGAGTCTCATACGATTGCTGCTTCTTTTAACTTTAAACCTGCTTCTTATTTTTCTTCTTAAACTTTTATCCCTTTTTTCAATTTTACTCTTCATAAAATCTCCTATAAGAAATTTAAATACCAGTAGTAATAGCTGCTTTACCAACTTTTCTTCTTATAACTTCATCGCTATATTTTATGCCTTTACCCTTATACGGTTCTGGTTCCCTTATGCTCCTGATCTTAGCAGCCATTTCTCCAACCACCTGTTTATCTATTCCCCTGACCACAATTGTAGTATTATCCGGGACATCAAATGTTATCCCTTGAAGAGGATTGACTATTACCGGATTTGAATATCCTGCCAATATTTCCAGACTATTTCCTTTCTTACTGACTCTAAAACCCACACCGACTATTTTTAAGGTTTTGCTAAAACCACAGCTTACACCTATAACCATATTATTTATAAGGCTTCTATAAAGACCATATTTAGCTCTATTCTCATTACTATTCGAAACTGGAATAACAGTTAACCTATTGTCTTCCATACTTAATTTAACAGAAGTGTTGTCAAACTTTTGAGAAAGCTCTCCTAATTTTCCCTTTACAATAATATTGTCCTTATCTATTTTTATCTCTACATCTTCCGGTACATTAATGGGTTTCTTTCCTATTCTGGACATTTTAAACTCACCTTTCTAACCATTTCCCCTTTCTACCATACAGAACATATTACTTCCCCGCCAACTCCTAGTTTCTTAGCACCTGCACCTGTAAGTACACCTTTTGACGTGGACAATATAACTGTTCCCAAACCACCAAGAACCTTAGGAATTTCATCCTTTTGTGCATAAACTCTGAGTCCTGGTTTGCTTATTCTTTTAAGCCTGGTTATTACGCTCTTTTTGTCTTTATTATATTTTAAGTATATTTTAATTGAGCCACCAGCATTTTCATCTTTACGGATTTCATAACTTCTTATATAACCTTCTTCACCCAATATCCTGGCTATTTCTGTTTTAAGTTTTGAATAAGGTATACTGACGCTATCCATCTTAGCAATATAACCATTCCTTATTCTTGTTAACATATCTGAAACAGGATCTGTAACTGCCGACATAAACCCTCCTTTTACCAACTGGACTTGGTCATTCCAGGAATTTTCCCTTCATGAGCCATTTCTCTAAGACAAATTCTACATAATCCAAACTTTCTAAAATAACCTCTGGGCCTACCACACCTAAAACACCTGCTGTATTTCCTTGTTTTGTATTTAGGTTCTCTTCTTTGTTTTTCTATAAGTGCTTTCTTTGCCAATAAATATCTCCTTATAAAACTTACGTTTTTTTATTTTTTAAATGGAAACCCAAACTCCTCCAGCAAAAATAATGCTTCATCATCACTTTCTGTGCTGGTGGTAATAGTAATATTCATACCTTTTACACTTAAAATACTATCATACTCTACCTCCGGAAAAATTAACTGTTCTTTTATGCCAATAGTATAATTTCCAGAACCATCAAAACTTTTTTTAGAAAGACCTCTAAAATCCCTGATTCTTGGAATTGCTATACTGAGCAGTCTATCCAAAAACTCATACATTCTCTTTCCCCTTAAAGTAACCATACAGCCTATCGGGTTTCCCTGTCTGACTTTAAATCCCGCAATTGATTTTCTGGCTTTGGTTATAACAGGCTTCTGGCCTGTAATTTTAGCCAGATCCTGACCAGCAGATTCCAGTTCCTTTATATTTTGAGTCGCAGAGCCGATGCCCATATTTACAGTGATTTTATCTATCCTGGGCACTTCCATTACATTATTAAATTTACGCTTTTTTAACATTTCAGAAATTATTTCTTTTTTATATTTTTCTTTTAACCTCGGCTCCATCAATATCACCTCAAGCATTTATCATTTAAATCTGCTGATTGCACTTCTTGCATATTCTGACTTTTTCACCAGAATCCTTAACTTCAAAACCCACTCTTGCCGGCTTGCCGCAATTAGGGCAAACAAGCATAACATTTGAAATTTTAATGGGTCCTTCCTTTTTAATAATACCGCCAGGTTTGCTTTGATCCTTCTGCCTGATATGCTTACTTACAATATTAGTACCCTTAACATATAATCTATTTGTAATGGACTCTATTCTAAGTACTTTTCCTGTTTTTCCCCTATCTTTTCCTTTTATTATCTCAACCTTATCATTTTTCTTTATCTTTAACATTTTTAATGCTCCTGCTGCAAATAACTAAATTACCTCTGGTGAGAGTGAAATTATCTTCATAAAATTTTTATCTCTAAGTTCTCTTGCTACTGGGCCAAATATTCTTGTCCCTATCGGGTTATTCTGCGTATCAATAATAACTGCCGCGTTGTCATCAAACCTTATACAGGAGCCGTCTGGCCTCCTGAATGTTTTTTTTGATCTTACAAGTACAGCCTTTACTACATCGCTTTTCTTTACCAATCCTCCTGGATTTGCTTCTTTTACTGCAGCAATAAAAGTATCTCCAACACGCGCATACCTCTTTCTTGTTCCCCCTAAAACTTTAATGCATTTAATTTCCCTTGCGCCTGTATTATCCGCCACTTTTACCTTACTCTCAGCTTGAATCATTTTTAAATCCTTCTTTACTCCGCTTTCCTGATTACCTTGACCAGTCTCCACCTCTTAGTCTTACTAACAGGCCTTACTTCAGAAACTTTTACCACATCACCCAGCTTGCAGCTGCCTTCAGGATCGTGTACCTTCAATTTCTTTATTTTCTTTAAAATCTTCTTGTATAAAGGGTGCTTATAATGAAATTCTACGGCAACGACAACCGTCTTATCCATTTTGTCACTTACTACTGTTCCCACTCTTACTTTTACTTTTCCTCTTTCCAAAAAACCCCCTTACTTTTCTCTGACTGATTTCTTACTTCCCTTATTAATCTTTATACTTAAGCTCTTTCTCCCTAAGCAAAGTTTTTATTCTGGCAACATCCTTCCTTAAATTTCGTATCTTTACCGGATTTTCTAATTTCCCTGTAGCTTTTTGAAACTTCAAATTAAAAATACTCTTTTTCATATCCGCCAGTTTTGCTTCTAATTCTTCTTTTGTTTGTTCTTTTATCTCACTTATTCTCATTTTCCACCCGGTTGATTATAGTTCTTCATAAACAAATTTTGCTTTTATAGACAATTTATTAGAAGCTAATCTAATTGCTTCCTTTGCAACTTCCATACTAACACCCGAAATTTCAAATAGGATTCTTCCAGGCTTAACCACAACTACCCAATTTTCCGGCACACCTTTTCCTCCGCCCATACGGGTTTCAGCCGGTTTTTTAGTAACAGGTTTATGAGGAAAAACATTTATCCATACTTTCCCCCCCCTTTTTATATACCTGGTAAGAGCTACCCTTGCAGCTTCTACCTGCCTGCTTGTTAACCAGCCAGATTCCAGCGCCTGCAGCCCATATTCTCCAAAAGAGAGTTTGGTGCCACCTTTGGCAATACCTTTCATTCTTCCTCTTTGTACTTTTCTATGTTTTACCCGTTTAGGCATTAACATTGCTGCCATAAATATCCCCTAACCTTCAGATTTTTTCTTCTTCCTTCTTCTCTTTATCCAGTTTTCTTTCCTTTCCCATCTCTTTCTCATCCAGTATAATATCTCCTAAGTATATCCAGACTTTAACTCCAATTTTCCCAAAAGTTGTATTTGCTTCTGCAAATCCAAAATCAATATTCGCTCTAAGAGTATGCAGCGGGACTCTTCCTTCTCTATACCATTCAGTCCTGGCCATCTCTGCTCCGCCCAATCTTCCCGCACATTGGACTCTTATACCTTTTGCTCCTGCTTTCATAGATAATGAAACAGCTTTTTTCATAGCTTTTCTAAAGCTAACTCTTCTAACTAGTTGTGAGGCAATACTCTCTGCTACTAATTTTGCAATCAGTTCAGGCTTCTTAATTTCCATTATATTTAACTGTATAATACTACTGGTTTTTTTCTCTATTAAATCCCTGATGTCATTAATATTCGCTCCTCTTCTACCTATAACTATACCCGGCTTGGAAGTATGCACATCTACTTTCACTTCCTCTTCCGTTCTTTCAATCTCAATTTTTGAAACCCCGGCATTTCCTAGTTGTTTCTCAATTATATTTCTTATAACGATATCTTCTCTGAGAAGCCTGGCATAGTCTTTTTCGGCAAACCACCTGGATTGCCACCCTTTATTAATTCCAATCCTGAATCCAATAGGATTAACCTTCTGACCCATC
>JAUWQC010000200.1 GCA_030611285.1 bacterium
TAAAATATATTATATAATAGGAAGGCAGCACTTTTAAAGTTTTAATTCCTACCGCTGCTTGTCACAATAACATCACCGGTGGAGACAATTTCATCAATAAAGAAGTAACCACCACAATCCACGGGAGCAAAATTAAAATGAACAGTAATCTTATCATTAGCATAAGCTGCAATGTTTTGTATCTTAATCACTATTTTTACTTTTTCACCGGGCTTCAATCCCACTATAAGTGACCCTATTTTTTCAGGTTCTACTATTCTGGTGCTGGTATCAGTAGTGGTAGTTACAGTCTCAACACCTGTGCTCAAATCAGTCTCAGTTATTGTAGTCTCTGTAGTTTCCGTCATTATCCTTTTTAGATTAACTTCACCTTTTTCAGTCTTCTTGGTTGTCTCTGTTACGGTAACAATCTTGGTCAAACCATCTGTGCTGTATGTAATTTCCTCTTCTTCCTCAGTGCTACCCCTGGTATTTACCCAATCTGCAATATGAGTAGCGCAAATAGCCTCGTCTGAATAGTAATATTGATCGACATTAGGATTCCATATATGTACCTCCCATAAAGGAGAAATTTCCATATCTTTTTCAGGCTCAGGGTCCAGTTTTATCCACGCCATCATAGGCTGCAAATCAACTGTTACATTTCCAGTGTTTGTTATTTCATAATACTGATAAAACCATTCCCTTCTGCCAATAGTAGAACTGACAAAAGGAGAAACTTTTTCAATAACAATAGAATAAACAGGCTTGGGAATTGCCACTACATTACTTGATGCCGCTTTCCCGGCTTTATCTAGAGTATATAAAGTATAATAATATGATCTGCCTTCTACTATATCATTATCAATATAGGAGCTAGCGCTTATATTACTAAAAGTTTCTATAACATCATCTTCAAGGTCCGGATTAATACAGGGGTCTTCTACCCTAACCAGTTTATATGAATAGAATTCAGCATCAACACTGGAACTCCAGCTTAGATAATTAGCATTTCCCTGCTTATATCCTGAAAGATCGGAAGGAAATGGAACACTCACATCTTCAGAAACTAATAAATTCTTGAATTCCGGCGCACTTATAAATCCATCGTTTGTAATTGCCCAAATAGCTATTTCATTATTACCCGGTTTTAGCATTACTCCATCAAATTCAAATATACCTTGATCATTACACTCAGTTTCGCTCACAATCTTATCATTCACCTGGATAGAAATCTGGGAAGCGGGGAGATGTCTACCATAGATATATACTAAAGGATTAATTTCTGTAGAATAATAAATATCCTTTATCTCCACTAAATTTTCGTAATTTTCATATACACTATACTCAACTTTCGGAGGCACAATTAAAGATAAATTAAATTTCGTAGGGTTACTTTTATCTCCGGAAGGGTTTATTGCTACCAGTTCTATAGCATTCTTTCCCTTTACTATTTCTATGCCCTTTAAAGTTTCAAAAACTCCATCATTATCAACAATTATATCACTTTGTTTTAATATTCCATTTACATAAATTTCTATTGTATTCCCCTTATCGGCGCGACCTTTAATGAAAATTAACTCCCTATCGCCACTGCTATAAATCTCTTCTCCGGACTTGTGAGATACAACCACTGGTGGACTTACTATTTTATTTTTTAACTCTGTTAACCTGGCATCAATACTGTCATCAGACCCCTTAACATCCTCAGCCTGATTTTCACTACTTCCCTGCAATAAATCACTTCTATCAGAGTGGCAGCCTGCTGCATATGACAGGGTAATTACCAGGCAAAATAATAAGACTAAAATTGTTTTTATCCTTTTTATCATAATCTTAGATAAATATTATACCAAATATCATAAATCATTTATAAAAAACATTTATTTATTATATAAAAGTTTTTTCAAAAATTATTTTCCACTTATTGTTTTCTTCTATCAAGTAAATATACTTTTTATACTGCTTTACCTCACCATTTTTATAGTTGACTTCAAACTCTGCTACCACCTTGCTCATATTATTCTCATATCCCAGATACACCGTTCTTTTAACATCTATACTTTCTACATCGGAAAGTATGTTATTAAATTCATCTACGTACTTTCCCCTGCTAATACTATTCCTATCTTTATCGGGCAGTAAATTTGTATAAATAAAATCCGGATCCTTATTGGCAAGAGATTGAAAAAAATCCAGAACAGCTTTTTCTGGTTCAGTTTTGAAAAAATAGGTTACATCAAACTTCCCATCATAACTCCTGCAGCCTGGCAGAGCAATCATAATAATCAAAAATAAAAATAATAACCTGTAAAAATTTTTTTCAAACACTGTTTTAAATTGACCTTTATTAAACTTTAAAGATTTCTCTGACAGCGTCCAGAATTTCCATGTTTTTTACTTTTTGAATCTTGAAGCTTTCATCTATTTCCAGCTTATTTTCCAGATCAATACTATTATTTATATTCGGAAAATCCTCTTTATTAAAGCACCCTCTTATAGTCTCAAGAACGCTTTTTGCAGTAGAATTATATTCATAACCACCTTCCAGCAATATTCCGGTTCTACCCTGGCAGTGTTTGTAACTTAGATATGAAATAATATACATTATCTTGTAATATGATTCTTCTACCAGACCA
>JAUWQC010000197.1 GCA_030611285.1 bacterium
ATAAAAATAATGATGATAAAACTAAGGAAGTAGCTGGGGGTTTGAATAAATTAGAGGGATTGTACTGTAAAAGTGATATTGGGGCAGAGGAACGGCCCCGAGTTTGTGTGGCTGGCAAAATAAAATTAGGGGATGAAAATTGGGAAAAATGGTGGGATAGTTTAGCTGATAAAATTAAAGATGTAGTGGAAAAAGAATTTGCTAAAGCCGAAGAAGGAAATATAGATTATAAAATAGGAGATGCCGGTAAAGGGGTTCTGCAATTACATATTATGGGAATAGAGGAAGATAAAATTTCGGAACTTAAGAAGGTATCTGCTGAAGCAGTAAGATCTAGAGCCAATCCGATTAAATTAAAAATGCTGTTAAAAGGTGCAATAGGGGAGCAAGGAGCTCACTTGGATGTTCGTTTAGTTCGCAAGGGAGATGACTATTTCTCTGGAGGAGAAATATTTATTGGAAACTTGACGGGATTAGATAAGCTTAAAAAATTAGAAAAGGGAAATAAGTTACGATTTGCTTGGAAAGTTCCTCGAAAGGAACAACCTCCTCAGATAGTTAGGGGGCCGACTTCTTGGATGAGTGTTGGAAAAAATAAAATTGAGATATTCGAACCTGGCACTCCAGGGGCAACGAGCCAAAAATGGGGGTGTATGCTCATCTTGGATTCAGGTAATTTCCTATGTGGCAAGCAAGATAAACATTTGAAAGAATTTAGATTTTCCGGTAAAATATTAAATGGTAGATACCTTATAATGTATGCTCCTATCGGGGAAAAAGGAGAAAGAATATGGATCATAAGCAAGCCAAAAGAACAAAGATTGTATTCTGAGATGGAGAGTGAAAAATAATGTCAAAAAAAGGATATATATTCACCAAAAAACTATATCCCAGTTTTGGTAATAGAGGTAAATCGACTTGGAATAAAGATATTCCTTGTTCTGAAGAAACTAAGGGAAAAATAAGCAAAACCGAAAAAGGTAAAATAGTTTCTAAAGAAACAAAAATAAAACAAAGTAAATCTCATTTAAAGCTATATGAGAATCCAAAAGAAAGAGAAAAATTAAGTAAAGCACATATGGGTAGACCATGTCCTACAAAAGGTATGAAATTTCCTCAAGAAACATATCCTAACTTTGGGACAAGGGGTTATAAGGCATCAAAGGAAACTAAAGAGAAACAAAGTGAAATTGGTAAAAGGCATTGGCGAGACCCGGAATATCAAAAATTAATGTTTGAAACTCGTAATACAAAACCTAATAAGTTAGAGAAATATTTTAGTAAGCTCATAGGAAATAAAATTAGATTCGTTGGAAATTATACTTTTTACATTCGTACTAAAAAAAGGATTCATAATCCTGATTTTAAAGTTAATAGCCAGAAAAAAGTTATAGAATTATTTGGTAACTACTGGCATAAAGGTGAAGATCCAAATAACCTGATAAAGGAATATAAAGAGGCCGGTTGGAAATGTTTGGTATTTTGGGAACATGAAGTTTATAAGGAAACAAATAAGGTAATGAAAAAAACTTTAAGGTTCATTAATAAAATAAATTTAAAGGAGCCCTTCAATGTTTGTTAACATAGAAAAAGAACTATCAGAGATATTAGATACCGGTATTTCATATGATGGGAATGAAATTAAGTTAAAAGAGGAAATTAAAAGGTTTAGGAAATACATGCCTATCTTTGATATATCTAAAAATGAAGATCAGCATATAGTTGCTGGTATAGTTTATAGCCCCGATGAGGTTGATTCCCAGGGCGATACGGCTACCGAGGAAGAAATAAGGAAAGCGGCCTATCGCTTTATAGAAGAAGTCCAGAAATTTAAAGTAAACCATATGGGAAAATTTATTAAGGTTAAAATATTAGAATTTTATCTCGCTCCCCAGAATCTTGTAGTAGCCGGTCAGAATATAAAAAAGGGTAGCTGGATTATGATACTCCGGATTATGGATGAAGGCGTCTGGAAGAAAATAAAATCTGGCGAGCTTAATGGTTTTTCCTTAGCCGGGAAAGCCCAAAGCGTTCTCGTTTGACATCTCAAAATATATTTGTTAAGATTAAACAGATCTTAAAATTAAATATCGAATTGTAAGTTTGAAGTTAGATTCGCTTGAAGCGGATGCTAAGCTTATCAAGATTACATAATTAATCTTTTAGGCTTTGGCATCCGCTTTTTTTTATGGAAAAAAATGCTAAAGCCTAAAACGGGGTGATGAAAAAATGAAGTTATTAAGGCGCTTGGAGGATATAGACCCCAGCGAGGTAACCCTTTGCGGTTTACCGGCTACCAAAAAAAAGTTTCTATTTTTTAAAAGTAGTATGCAGAGATTACTTGATACCTTTGAAGGTATGCAAGGTGATTCTGATACCCAGAAAATAAATATAAAGAAGGTGAACATAATGGATCCTGAATTAAAGAAATTATTGGATTCCTACTTTGGTGAGGAAGTTAGTTTCGATACTGAAGAATTTGGGAAAGCTAAGCTTTCTGACCAAGCTATAAATGCCCTAAAAGGAGCATTGAATTTAGTAAATAAGTATAAGGCTGATTTTCCAGATGACTTAAAGAAAGCAGTTGGAGTTTTAGCTAAGTATTCAAGTTATGGGTATGGCTATCCAGCTGAAAAAAACGAAGATAAGAAAAATGAAGATAAGGAAAACGAA
>JAUWQC010000240.1 GCA_030611285.1 bacterium
TTTGTACGCTTCATCCTGATTAAGATCCCTTCCACTTAAAACTGCCTCTAAAAAAGCCTTCATTTTATAAGTCTCCTTATATTTTTATTATTATTTAAAAATCTCCTATATTCAACTTACTTAAATAATTTAATAGCCTTAAAAAGAGCAGCTGCTTTATTTACAGTTTCATTAAATTCATTTTCAGGTTCGGAATCATACACTATTCCAGCACCTGCCTGGATGTAAGCTATTCCATTTTTTACAATAGCTGTCCTGATAATAATGCAGCTATCAAGATTGCCATCATAGCCAAAATATCCTACAGATCCTCCGTATGGTCCCCGGCTATCAGGCTCCAGCTCACTTATAATCTGCATTGCCCTTATTTTTGGAGCCCCTGATAATGTGCCTGCTGGAAAAACACTTTTCAGAGCATCATATATTGAATTATTTTTATCCAGAACCCCCTCAACTCTGGATACAAGATGCATTACATGCGAATACTTTTCCACACTCATATATTTTTTAATCTTCACACTATTA
The DNA here is from genome assembly GCA_030611285.1 of bacterium. Classification (GTDB taxonomy): domain Bacteria; phylum Actinomycetota; class Humimicrobiia; order Humimicrobiales; family Humimicrobiaceae; genus Hydromicrobium. The sequence goes on from JAUWQC010000240.1 coordinate 526, forward strand.
TACTGACATACTCTCCCCAGATCATTTCTGGACAGATCAACAAGCATATTGTGTTCAGCTTTTTCCTTTCTGTCATTTAATAGTTCATTTATTAGAACTCTGTCCTCTTTTAGGGTCCTGCCTCTTCTTCTGGTGCCGGCAATAGGACAGGTCAAAATTTTTCTACCGTTAATTTTAACGAGAGGTTCCGGGGAAGCACCAATTATTTTAAATTCACCAAAATTAAAATAATACATATAGGGGGACGGATTTATAGTCCTGAGTCCACGATAAATACTGAAGGAATCAGAAAACTTATCGGTATAAAACCGTTGAGAAAGTACTACCTGAAATGCTTCCCCTTCAGTGATATACTTCTTTACCCGCTTTACTCCTTCAAGAAATTCTTCCTTTTCAAAATTAGAATTTAAGTTCAGTTCTACAGTAGAATTATCAATAGCAACAGAGTCAAAACTGCTTCTGAAATTATTTCCATTGTTTTGCTTAATTTTCTTTTCCAGATTTTCAATATTCTCAACTGAAATATCATAAGCTTTTCCGGCAGAAATCTTACTTTCAATTTTCATTGTAGAAATTATTTTAATACGATTAAGCAGATGGTCAAAAACCACCACTAAATCAGTAAGATAGAGCATAATTTCAGGTATAAATAATTTATTCTCGCAAATAGGGATTTGTTCAAAATATTTTACCAAATCATAACTGAGGTAACCTACAGCACCACCTACAAAATGATCAAGCTGGGGATTTTTATAAAGCCGGTATTCTTTCATAATATTTTCCAGTTCCAGAAGTGGATTTCTAGTTTTTGTTTCAAACACTTTCTCGCTGCCGTCATTTAAAGAAAAGACTTCCCTGTCAAACTTTATTAAGTTATTGCATCCAACTCCGATAAAAGAATATCTTGATAAATTTTTTTGCCCTTCTATACTTTCCAGCAAAAATCCTTCTCTTTTTAATCCGCCTGTTTTTATAAATATGGAAGTAGGGGTTTCAGTATCAACAATATACTCTTTATATACCGGTATTAGATTATAGGTTTGAGCTATTTTAAGGTATTCACTTTTAGATGGATAAAACATATTTTTTAAGCTTTTTTAATTCTTAAATTGATATCTAAACTACAGATAATTAAAAATTTCCTTTACTATCTGACATAAAACAAAAAGAGTACTCCAATAAAGATTCTCCTGTCTTTTTGCTTGGCTTGTATGGAAATACTCTTTGAACTTTTTGCTATTTTTTTTTATTTGTTAATATAAATTGAATATCTAAATAAATTACTTAAAAATAAAAAAGATTTTAGACAAAAGCAAAAATTGCCATCAGCCAGGCTTTTATAAGCTTTGCCAGCAGGAATTATCTTTTAGCCAGAGGAACATGCTAATCAGCTTTTTTGTAGAATTATATTTTTGTTTATTAAAACTCATAAATCTAACTGAAATGCTCAGCATTAAACTTAATTACTTGAATTTTTCTATATATTAGCACAAT
>JAUWQC010000238.1 GCA_030611285.1 bacterium
GGAAAGCAAACCGTTCAACTGTTTTTATTTTTTCTGATAAAAATCCTTCAAATCCAATGTTAAAGCAAATTAGACCAGATAAAGCAGTAATGGATACCCACAAGGCCAGCCAAAAAGATGCACCATGAGCCAGGAAAATGATTGGAGAATAAGCAAATAAAAATGGTATTAAAATAATCCCCATTGATAATCGGAATGATTTATAGCCGGTTAACATAGGATCTCCATCACTAATTGCGGCAGCGGTATATGCACACAAACATACCGGGGGTGTAAATCCGGAGGTCTGGCTAAACCAAAAAATAATCATATGGGCTACCAACATGGGTACTCCTAATTTTACCAAAGCCGGGGAAGCTAAAATAGCAATAAGTAAATATGCACTGGTTACCGGTAGACCCATCCCTAGCAGATAAGCAATTATCGCGATTAAACATATTGCAAAAAAAAGTATTCCGCCCGAAACTGAAAGAATAATTGAAGAAATTTTTAAAGCTATTCCTGTTTGAGTAGACACTCCTAAAATAATACCGGCACAAGCACAGGCAGGAGATATTTTTATAGTTCGCCTGGCGGCAATTACCAAACTGTCCTTTACTTTTACTAAATTAAACCGACTTTCCTTCTTAAACGAAGTAACGATAATTAGAAAAATAATGGATAAAAATCCTGCATAAAATGGGGTATACCCTCTAACCAATAAATAAACAAGTACAACAACAGGTAATATTAAATGATATCCTTTTTTTAACGTTTTCCATAAATTAGGCCGCATTGATGCTGGTAAACCTTTTAAGCCTTTTTTCCGCGCCATTATATGCACAGAAGTAAATACCATTCCGTAATATATGAGAGCTGGCATAAAAGCTATCGCTATAATATTAATATAGGGAGTTCCGGTAAATTCGGCCATAATAAATGCCCCGGCACCCATGATAGGAGGCAGCATTTGTCCACCTGTTGAAGCGGCAACTTCTATAGCCCCTGCTTCTTCTGCAGTAAAACCGGTTTTTTTCATCAAAGGTATAGTAAAAGCTCCTGTGGTAGCAACATTCGCTACACTGCTTCCCGAAACAGAACCCATCATCGCACTACTTAAAACAGCTGTCTTTGCAACACCACCGCTATATTTACCCAGCAGAGCATTACAAAATTCTATATAAAAATTTCCTACTCCACTTATCTCTAAAAATCCTCCAAAGCAAATAAAAATAAATGTATAAGTAGCAATTACTCCGATGATTTTACTAAATAATCCCTCAGTAGTTAAATAAAGGTGATCTACAAATAAAAATAAAGGAACCCCTTCATGGTGAAATAGCCCAGGGATGTAATTTCCAAAAAAACTGTATAATATAAAAATCAAACTCAAGATAGGAAGAGCTAATCCCACAGTCCGGCGAGCAGCTTCCAAAATCAAGAGTATTGCTATAATGCACATTATTGAATCCATGGTAGTAACCGGACTTAAGTACGGCATCCTCCAAATTAGGCGTTCGTGGTTTAATATTATCCACCCAAAAGACATTACACCCAGAAAAAAAAGAGTAATATCATACCAGGAAATTTTTTTTAGTGATTTTTCTTTTTCAAATGATAATGTTAAAAAAGTTAAAGATACTGTAAACATAAGATGCAAGGAACGTTGAAGTGTAGCCTCAAAAACCCCATAATAGGCTTGATAGAGATGAACGGCTGACATTAAAACCAATAATGAAGACACGATTAATGCAGTACTTCCTGTGAGAGTCCGTACATTTGAAGACATTTTTTTTACATTACTATCATCTGCTAAAACTGACATTTTTTACCTCTTCCACATAATTAATTACGCTTAGATTAATTTTGAATTAGTTAAATATCAATAATTGTTTTGGTAATTGAAAATTTCGCGGCAGAGAAAACCTTCTCTGCCGCGATTTATTGAAAATTTAATCTCTAGGTTTATTATTTAATATATCCTTTTTCTCTGAAATATCTCTCTGCGCCCGGATGTAAAGGAGCTCCTAAATTCTGCCATGCTTCATTCATATCTAATTCACCAAGTGCTGCAT
>JAUWQC010000209.1 GCA_030611285.1 bacterium
ATGCACTTAAAAAATCTTGGCACTATAACCATTAATGCCTCTACCATCAGTATAATGGATTTTTGGATAAGCATCATCTATATAATTCTTCTTTCCTTAGTCGGAACTTCTATGTTCTTAGAAAGTAGAAAAGCCAAAAAAAGAGCACCTCAAGGGGGAGTAGTAGATACTATATACTCTCAAAAAATTCAAAATATAAAGATTCCTCCAATTACATCTTTACCTACTTCTAAGATAGAATCTATTTCTTTATGGAACTTAATTTTTCTTGGCTTTGGAGTAGGAATACTTTCCGGATTGCTAGGGGTTGGAGGGGGCTTTATTATGAGCCCTGCTTTAATCTATTTAATAGGAGTTCCTACAAGTGTAGCTATCGGAACAGATCTTTTTCAGATTATATTTGCCTCAGGATATGGAGCTATAACCCATTTATTGAAAGGGAATATAGATTTTAGATTAGTAGGTTGTATTTTGACTGGTTCTTTAGTTGGTTCTCAGTTAGGAGCAATACTTAATAAGAAACTAAGAGGCGCTCATGTAAGATACTACTTTTCCTTGCTAATTTTTTTTGCAGCAGGAATTATTCTAATTAAATTCTTTTTTAGTATGGGTTATTTATAGTGAAATAGAGTTGTAATAATTTAATAATTAAGTAAACGATGAGTCTTGCTAAGTAATGAAATACAAAATGTTAAAATAAAACCGAAGGAAGTATTAAAAAATAATGTTCTTATAGTATAAAATATATTAGTAAAAATGGCTATTCTAGAGGAAAACAAAGAAAATAATATCTTCCGTCTTACCATAAAAGACAATAATTAAAGAAGGAAGAAGAACTCTTCAAGATCTTAGAAAATTTAGGATTTACTTTTTGTTATATGGAGTTGGATTCTATACTGGCCTTTTTAACTGGTAGTAATGCTCGGGTAAAAAGGACACCTGAAGAGGATAGAGAAGTATTACGATTTTAGCTGGACCGAAGATCTGGCTATCATCGGTGTAAGAAAGGAAAAACTCATGAGGTTGATCTTGTTAGGTCCTCCCGGTGGAGGAAAGGGAACAGTAGCAAAAAAGTTGGAGGAGGAATTTAATATACCAGTCATTTCAACAGGAGTAATATTAAGAGAAGAGATAGAAAGAAAGACCAGATTAGGAAAAAAGGTGCAAAATATTATGAGCAAAGGAGAACTGGTACCTGACGAAGTTATTAAAGAAATAATGAGAGAAAGAATAAAACTGGAAGATTGTAAAGGGGGATATATATTTGATGGTTTACCTCGAAATATAAAGCAAGCAGAATCTCTGGAGAAAATAAATAAAGAACGTAATGAACATATTGATTATGTTTTTTACTTTGAAATACCTTTTGCGGCGGTAATTGAGAGATTAATTAATCGTAGAGTATGTAAAAAATGTAATACTAATTATAATTTGTTATTTAATCATCCTCAAAAGGATAATATTTGTGATATTTGCGGAGGGGAATTATATCAAAGAGATGATGATAAAAAAGAGACCATAAAAAATAGGTTAAAAGTATTTACTGAACAGACGTTACCCCTAAAAAAATATTATCAGGAGAAAAATTTATTGACTATGATAGATGCTAATTGGAATGCCTTTTTAAAGATTAAGAACATTTTAAAAGGGCTGCAGAAATAAATAAGTGATTATTTTAAAGTCTCCCGAAGAAATTAAATATATTAAAGAAAGTTGTATGGAACTTGATTTTTATTGGCTTTGGAGTAGGCATACTTTCCGGATTATTAGGGGTTGGAGGTAGCTTTATTATGAGCCCTACTTTAATCTATGTATTAAGGTATTAAGGTGGAGTGAACCCCTCAGGCTAGACACACTTTAAGTCTTAACACACCATGCATTCCCGAGAACCTTTCTTTGCCAATAACCTCTCGTATTCCTCTGGAGGCCGGTAGCCTAAAGATGAATGCAACCTCTTATTATTATACACACCTTCAATAAAATAGGGAATCCTTTCTATTACATCAGAAAACGTTTCATATTCCCATAAGTGCACCTCCTCGTGTTTTTGGGTTTTAAAAAATGATTCTGTAAAGGCATTATCATAAGAATTGCCTTTTCCGGGCATACTTATCCTGATACCATTATCCTTTAATATTTTTATATAATCTTTACAGGGAACTTACTACCCTGATCTGAATGATGAGTAAGGTTATCAGTTTTTCTGGTAGTTATAGCCATATTTAAAGCAACAATGTCAAGCTTAAGAGATAAGGTTTTACCTATAGCATAACCTACTTTTTCCGCGAATAACAGAAACAGAATACAGTCTAATAACGAGCCATTCCCAGATAGGGTATGATATCTTAAAAACTATCGATTTCCCCTGGCCGATAGCCCAGATTATCCTTCGACATCACGAAAGATTAGATGGTTCAGGATATCCTAATAAATTAAA
>JAUWQC010000084.1 GCA_030611285.1 bacterium
TAGAACTTGTAGTTTTCGCGTTTCAAAATGCTGAGGCGGGAGATATTATGGTACAAAAAGCTCCAGCATCTACCATAGGTGACTTAGCTCAAGCTGTAAAAGAGTTATTTAATGCAGATAATGAGATAAAAATTATAGGAACTCGTCATGGTGAAAAACTATATGAAACCCTTCTTACTAGAGAAGAACATAAAGCTGCTCAGGACTTAGGTGGATTCTTTAGAGTACCTGCTGATAAAAGAGATCTTAACTATGATAAATATTTTGTAGAAGGAGACCAGAAATTATCTTCTGAGGAAGAGTATAACTCTAATAATACAGAAAGACTTAACATAGAGCAGATAAAAGAAAAGCTACTGGCATTAGACTATGTACAAAATGAGTTGGAAGGTTGGGTTAAATAATGAAAATATTAGTTACTGGTTCAAAAGGATTTATAGGTAAAAATCTTATAGCTGAGCTAAAAAATCAAAAATATACAGATATCCTTGAGTATGATATAGATACTGAACCATCTTTATTGGATACCTATTGTAAAGAGGCGGATTTTGTATTTCATCTTGCAGGAGTAAATCGACCGAAAGATCAGTCAGAGTTTATGGAGGGTAATTTTGGATTTACTTCAACCTTACTTGATGCATTGAAAAAATATAATAACAACTGCCCTGTTATGATCTCATCTTCAATTCAAGCAGCTCTTGATAATCTGTATGGAAAAAGTAAAAAGGCAGGAGAAGAATTGATGCTTGCTTATGGCAAGGAAACAGGGGCAGAGGTATTTATCTATCGTTTCCATAATGTATTTGGAAAGTGGTGCAGACCCAACTACAATAGTGCAGTGGCTACGTTCTGTAATAATATTGCTCATGATTTGCCTATCACTGTAAATGACCGAAGTGTTTTTATGAATTTAGTATATATTGATGATGTGGTAGAGGAACTTATAAATGCTTTAAACGGTAAGGAAAATTCTGTTGGTAATTTTTGCCAAGTTCCTATAGTTTACACCATGACTCTCGGAGAGATTGTAGATTTAATCTATTCATTTAATCAAAGTCGTGAAGAACGTTCTATTCCTGATATGTCGGATGCGTTTACTAAGAAATTATACAGTACATATTTGAGTTATTTACCGAAAGATAAATTTAGCTATCCGCTAAAAATGAATGTAGATAATAGGGGATCTTTTACAGAGTTTATTAGAACGACCGAAAGTGGGCAAGTATCGGTTAATGTTTCTAAACCGGGTATTACAAAAGGTAATCATTGGCATCATACAAAAAATGAAAAGTTTCTTGTTGTAAGCGGTAAAGGTGTTATTCGTTTTCGAAAGGTTGGTTCTGATAAAGTTATAGAATATCATGTCAGTGGTGATAAACTGGAAGTGGTTGATATACCTACCGGATACACCCACAATATTAAGAATCTTGGTGATACGGACATGATAACCATTATGTGGGCAAACGAATGCTTTAACCCAGATAAACCTGATACTTATTATTTGGAGGTGTAATATGACTAATAAGCTAAAATTAATGACCATCCTCGGTACGAGACCTGAGATAATCCGGCTGTCTGAAGTGATAAAGAAATGTGATAAATATTTTGAACATATCCTCATTCATACTGGTCAGAATTGGGATTACACTCTCAACCAGATTTTCTTTGAGGATTTGGGTCTAAGGGAACCTGATGATTATCTGGAGGCAGTGGGTGGAGATTTGGGTGAAACCATCGGAAATATTATAGCGAAAAGCTATAAGTTGATTTCAGAAGTAAAACCAGATGCACTGTTAGTCTTAGGCGATACAAACTCAGCTTTGTCAGCCATATCGGCCAAAAGGTTGAAAGTACCTATCTTCCATATGGAGGCCGGAAACCGCTGCTTTGATGAGAATTTGCCGGAAGAGACCAATCGTAGAATTGTTGACCATATAGCTGATGTGAATCTGTGCTACAGCGAACACGCCAGACGCTATTTGAACTATGAAGGTATAGCTAAAGAGCGTACTTATGTAACAGGCTCTCCGATGGCAGAAGTGTTGACAGCCAATATTGACAAAATTAAGAATAGTAAGATACTTGATAATTTGGAGCTAGAGAAGAGTAAATACATTTTGCTTTCTGCTCATCGTGAGGAGAATATTGACATTGAGGAGAACTTCTTCGCTTTGATGAATGCTGTTAATGCCATGGCAGAGAATTATAATATGCCTATTATTTACAGCACTCATCCTCGTAGTGCAAAGTTCATTGAGCAGAGGGGATTTAAATTCCACCCCAATGTACGCAGTTTAAAACCTTTTGGCTTTTCTGATTATAACAACTTACAGTTAAATGCATTTTGTGTTGTATCTGATAGTGGAACCGTACCTGAAGAAGCATCATACTTCAAGTTTCCGGCAGTATCTGTGCGTACCAGTACAGAACGACCGGAATCCATGGATAAAGGAAATTTTATTATTGGAAGTATAACTACGGAGCAAGTGCTGCAAGCAGTTGACCTTGCTGTTTCCATGTACAAAAATGGAGACCTTGGCGTTACCACTCCGGACTATGCAGATGAAAACGTTAGTGTGAAGGTGGTCAAAATCATTCAGAGTTATACGGGAATAGTAAATAAGATGGTTTGGAGAAAATAAATAAAGGTTGAATAAGGAAATATGAGTTTATACGAAAAAATCATGAATAAACAAGAAAAAATTTCACTTATTGGATTGGGCTACGTCGGAATGCCTTTAGTAGGAGGCTTTTGCCATATTCTCCGGGGTATCGATGATCTTACTGATAAATTAGAATTTATGATAAATAATACAGATTTAATTTATCAAATGAAAAGGAATTGTTTGAAAGAGGCAAAAAAATATAACGCTGATTTTGTATCAGCTAATCAATAAACGCGCGCACATTATTTTTCTGGGGGCCATTTTTCTCGGCAACTTATGGAAAATATACCATTAAATACTTTGAGCAATAAATACGTGTCAATTTAAGTAAGAAAAGCGAAAAATAATAGGTTGATGGCAGATAATATTTAAATTCTAAAGTATAATATACCTTAGGTCAATTGATGTATTTCTAAAAATTAGAGGCCATTTATCATGAAAAAGATATTAATAGTTGCACCATACACTAATTTTCCAGGTGAAAAAGGGTTTAATAGGTTTAGGTATCTTGCAGAAAAATTAACTTCTACAGGAAATGATGTTTATTTAGTTACAAGTAATTTTTACCATAGCAATAAGGCTTTTAGGAATATTTTAGAAATAAATAATACATTAAAGTCTTGTGGTTATAAAGTTAAGTTTATTAAAGAATTGGGTTATAAAAAAAATGTAGGTCTTGATAGGGTTAAAAGCCATTTTTATTTTAATAAAAATCTAAAATTGTTTTTTAGAAATATGATGGAAAAGCCAGATGTTATTTATTGTGCTTATCCAACAATGGGTGCAGCATATATTTCTGGCAAATTTGCTAAGGAAAATAAAATTCCTTTTATATTAGACATACAGGATGTTTGGCCAGAATCAATTAAAACTGCAATAAATTTACCTGGTAAAATTGTAAATTTTATAATATTTCCATTTACAATATATGCAAATAAAATATATTCAATGGCAGATTTCATTATTGGTGTTTCTCAGACTTATGTTGATAGAGCCAAAAAAGTTAATAAAAAAGCAAAGGGTTTTTTGCAAGTATTTATTGGGACTGATTTACAATACTTTGATCAGTTTCGTTTTGATAGTGTTGAAAAGACAGAAGGTGAATTTTGGATTACTTATATAGGAAATTTAAGTTATAGTTATGATATAGAAACTGTAATTAAAGCGGTAACTATATTAAAAGATAAGGGTTATGAAAAAATAAAATTTAAAATAATGGGAGGAGGCCCCTTTATAGATAGATTTAAAAATTATGCTCGTAGATTAAATGCACCGGTTGATTTTTTAGGATATAAAAAATATGAAGAAATGATTCCTTTTTTAGTGCAATCAGATATAGCAGTTAATGCTATTTCAAGAGAGGCTCAAGCAAGTATCACAAATAAAATTGGAGATTATTTGGCTGCAGGGTTGCCAGTTTTAAACAGTAGTTTGAACAAAGAATTTATGAGTATGGTAGATAATTATAAGCTGGGATTAAATTATTTACCAGGAGATTATAAAAAACTAACAGATCATATCGAGTATTTATATAGAAATAAAAAAGAAAGGATAAAATTTGGAGAAAATGCAAGAAAACTGGCAGAGAAATATTTTGATAGGGGTAATACATATAAAAAAATATGTGAAGTTATAGAAAATATTTAAACATTTTGCAAATAAAGTGTCTATGGTTTACTGGAGGGTGTTTAATAATTATACTGAGACCATCAGGTAGTGGATACAATGAATATATACCAAGAGATGAATATAGAAACCTGTTAAAGCAATGTGATATTGGACTTATAAATTTAAATAGAATATTTACTATACCCAATATGCCTAGCAAAGTTATTGATTATTTTAATGCTGGTATCCCAATTTTAGCATCAACTGATAAAAATACTGATCTTAAACAGTTTCTTCAAGATTCAAAGGCGGGATTATGGTCTGAGACTGGCGATTTAAAAACATATAAAGAAAATTTTGAAAAGCTACTTAATAATAAAGAATTAAGAAAAGAATTAGGGAAAAATGGAAGAAAATTTCTTGAGGAAAATTTAAGTGTAGAAAAAACCTATCAAATTATTACGAAACATTTTGAATAATCTGAAAAACAAGAGAGATAGCGGAAAATGAAAAAAAGTAAAAAGAAAGATTTAATTTTTAAAAGAATAATTGATCTAGGGATTGGTGGGATAGGATTAATTATATTGTTTCCTATTTTTGTGGTTATAGGAGCGTTAATTAAACTGGATTCTAAAGGGTTGGTGTTTTTTATTCAATATAGAGCAGGTAAAGATGGGAAAATATTTAAAGCATA
>JAUWQC010000145.1 GCA_030611285.1 bacterium
TAAGAGTATTGCTGCTTCTCCTTCTTCTCCCTCTTCTTCAACTGCTTCAGCATTGCAACCTGCTAAAGAAAATACTGCAATCATTGATATAATAATCATCCATATAAATATTTTCCTCATTTTAATCTCCGATAACTAACGTTTTATTTTATAAGAATTATATTATGATATTAATCCAATATTTTCAATCTAACATACTAATTTTAAGTTCGACAAGTGATTTTTTAATTTTATCACAAAATAACATTCATCTGGCTTAAATATATGTATTCCCATGCTTTTAAGCTTAATTTCGGGTAAGGCCAAATGAAGTGTGGAATCAGGGTTCGGTTATAATTTTTACAAGTTGCGGCGAAATTCTTACAAAGTCATTAACATTTAAAGTTAAAATCCTGTCTATCTTCATTTTCCTGGCAGCATATAGGATTAATCCATCATAGCTTGCACCACCAGTAATATTGTTAGATAAAAGTTCATCTAATAAGCTAATATAATCGTCATTATTATATTTAACTATCATAAAGTCTTTTAGAACATTTTCCCTTATCAGATTTACTGCAAGGGAAGGATAAATTTTTGGACTTAACGGTAATGTAGTGAGAATAGAATAAATTTCGATTAAGGAATGGACAGAAATTATACCTTCAATTTCTTTTTTCTTAACTCTCCGCAACCAGTGCAGGGAGTTCTCATGCTTTGGATGTGCGCTTATAAAAGCTGCAATTATTACTGATGTGTCAAAAAAAACCTTCAAAGTTTAATATCTCCAGTAACTCTTTTCATTCTGTCTTCTCTTTCTTTTTGTAAAAAATCTGTAAAAGATTCCAGGGGCTCCGAGCAGACAACAAGGATCCCGTCTTTATCTACAACAAACGGATTTGAGGGTTTAGGATGAACTATTATATTATCTGAAGTGGCTTCAACCTCAACTTCGGTATTATTTTTAAGACCAAAGTCATTTCTTATTTTTTTTGGAATTACTATTCTTCCAAATTTATCAATTTTTGTTTTAAATTTTATTGTCAATTAATACACCTCTAAAAAAAGTAGAATTATATTTATAATTACATTTGCCATTATATTATGGTTTTTGGCAATTATCAATGCCAATTTTATTTATGACAATATTATTTAGAGTTTGGTGTAGCTGCAGATTTTCTATGATACTTTCTCCGGCAATATAAGTATGGGACTTAAAATTGCTTTCAATATTGTTTCAGGATACAAATAAGGCTGGCTTTAATATTAAAGCCAGCCTTATTTCTTCTTTTATTTTTACTATTAAAGTTAAAGTAACTTTAATCAGTTGTCATTACATTGGAGGCATTCCTCCACCTGGATATCCGCCTCCTGGAGGCATCATACCTTTTTCTTTTTCAGGTTTTTCTGCAACAATTACTTCAGTTGTAAGCATAAGTGCCGCTATAGATGCTGCATTCTGAAGTGCACTTCTGGTAACCTTTGCCGGGTCTATAATCCCAGCATCTATCATATTTACATACTTCTCGTTTAAAGCATCCAGCCCTTCACCCTGAGGCAACCTCTTAACTTTCTCCACAACAACTGAGCCCTCCATACCGGCATTTGAAGCTATTTGCCTTAGCGGTTCCTCCAAAGCTTTGGTTACAATGGCTGCTCCAGTCCTGATGTCACCACTAAATTTATTAAGATCAATTTTCGGAATTATATTTATAAGCACTACTCCTCCACCAGAAACAATTCCTTCCTCAACTGCAGCTTTGGTAGCCGACAGGGCGTCTTCTATCCTGTGTTTTTTCTCCTTTAACTCTACTTCAGTTGCAGCGCCGACCCTTATTACTGCTACTCCACCCGAGAGTTTTGCCAGTCTTTCCTGAAGTTTTTCTTTATCAAAATCTGAATCACTTTGATCTATTTCATTTTTGATTTGTTTTATTCTGCCTTTTATGTCACTTGCCAAGCCTTTTCCTTCAACAATGGTCGTATTTTCTTTATCTACCTTAACCTGTCTGGCCGAACCAAGCATATCAAGTGTAACATTTTCTAATTTTACGCCTATCTCTTCGCTCACTACCTTTCCATCAGTTACTATGGCAATGTCTTCCAGCATAGATTTTCTTCTATCGCCGAATCCAGGAGCTTTTACTGCAACAACAGTAAGGGTACCCCTAAGCTTATTAACCACAATAGTTGCCAATGCTTCACCTTCAACATCCTCAGCAATTATAAGAAGTGGTTTTCCAGACTTCTGTATTTTTTCAAGGATAGGGATTAAATCTCCAACTGCTGCTATCTTCTGGTTTGCAATAAGAATATAAGGTTCATTTAAAACTGCCTCCATTCTCTCAGCATCAGTTACCATATATGGAGAGAGATATCCTTTATCAAACTGCAGACCTTCAACTAGTTCTATTTCAATACCAAATTTATTTGATTCCTCAACAGTAATAACTCCATCTTTGCCTACTTTGTCCATTGCATCTGCTATAGTATGTCCGACTTCATCATCTGCTGCGGAAATAGCTGCAACCTCGGCTATTTTCTTCTTGTCAGTAGCAATATCCCGGCTCATCTGGCCAATCTGATCCACTACTATATCAACTGCCTCTTCTATTCCCTTTTTTAACAGTAACGGATTAGCTCCTGCGGCTACATTTCTTAATCCTTCTTTTACCATTGCCTGCGCCAGAAGTGTTGCTGTAGTGGTACCGTCTCCTGCAACATCATTAGTTTTAGTTGCAACCTCCTTCAAGAGCTGAACTCCTGCATTTTCAAAAACATCTTCAACTTCAATTTCCCTTGCGATAGTTACGCCGTCGTGAGTAATTGTAGGAGTACCATATTTTTTATCCAGCACTACGTTTCTACCTTTAGGTCCAAGAGTGACCTTAATCGCATCTGCTATTATATTTACGCCCCTTTCCAGGGATCTTCTTGCAATCTCATCATACTTAAGTTCTTTAACCATTATCTTCTTACCTCCTTTTTAAAATAAAACTTTTATTTCACAATTGCCAGAACATCACTTTCTTTTATAATCAGATGTTCTTCACCTTCAATTTCTACTTCCGTTCCTGAATACTTGGAATAAAGAACAACATCTCCAACCTTTACTTCCATAGGAATTTTCTTACCTTTTTCATCCTTTGCTCCCTCACCAACTGCAATTACTTTGCCTTCCTGGGGTTTCTCTTTTGCAGAATCCGGAAGAACGATTCCGCTCTTAGTTTTTTCTTCGCTGGGCTTTGGTTTCACCAGCAATCTGTCACCAAGTGGTCTGTATCCCATTACTTTTCCTCCTTCTA
>JAUWQC010000275.1 GCA_030611285.1 bacterium
TATCACCTTCAATGATTTCGTCATCCAGTTTCAATTTTAATTTCCCGGTAAAATCAGCGGCCGAAGCGATTCCGGTCATTATGGTTATGACCGCTATCAATAAGCAGATACATTTTAAAAAAATGGTATTGTACCTTTTCACTTTTTCTCTCTCCTTTTTATTTATTTATCTGACCTTCGGTTTTAATTAAAAAACTGCCAATAAATCTCTAAACTACTAAATAAAAAAAGTAAGGACATCAGAATGGACTCCCTAATAATCAGCTCTTCTTGCAAGTATATACCATAGTGGTGCCCATGCTCTCTGTTTCATTTTAATATTTAATATTAGAAAGTAGGAACACATCCTATTTTTTTTATAGTTTAGCTTTCCATTTTACTATTAAGTTAAAGGGGTCGGGTCTTCACATTTGACTTTCATTACTATTCAATAATTCTAAAACAGAATCCAGTTTTGTTCTTATCTTATTATCCTGCTTAACTTTAAGTTCAAACCTTCTTACTGCCTGAGAAACAGCAGTATAATCCATATCGAATATTTTGCCGATTTCCTTTAAAGATAAAGATGAATGTCTTTTAACCAAATAAAGGGTTATCTGTCGGTATAGATTCCCTCTTTGCTTTTTAAAAACCTTCTCTTTAGTCAAATTAAATACTTGGGAAACTTTTATAATCATTTCCTCGGGGGAATAATAGCCCTGGTATTTAGTAGTTTGAATTTCCCGAATTTCTCCTAGGGCTATTATTTTAGATTCTATCTTTTTTATATAGCTTTCCTTCCCCAAGGCAATATTGCGATAGATATCTTTTTCCGGGAAACTCATGGTAAGATTTTTCAGGATATATTTTTTGTACATGGTATGGGATCGTGTCAAATTTTTATCAAGCTGGGTAAGAATAAATTGGGTATTTAATGGTTTAAACTCTTTCCTTCTCTTCCCTAAATAGTCTAATAGACTACTCCAGGGGTATTCGTGAATATTTTTGCTGATCCCTGCTCGAAGGGGGTTGAGATGAATATAACAGGATAGGGTGAGGGCATAATTATCCTCATCTACCAGCAATGATTTGTATCTACCCTGGAATAGAGGACCAATGGTCTTATATTTAGCAACAAAATAATTAGCATAAGAGGCATTCAGATAGTGCATTCCCTGGCTTAGATTGCCTCGGGAAGTTTTTATGAATAGATGGTAATGATTATCCATGAGACAATAAGCATAACAAAGGAAGGAATATTTGATAAAGGTTTGCTCCATCTTTTGGAGAAATACTTTCTTGTCATTATCTGAATAGAATATCTTATCTCTCCTATTTCCCCGGGCGGTTAGGTGCTAAACTGCATTATCAAAACTAATTCTTAATGGCCTACTCATGTTTGTTAGTATAAGATACTATTTTTTATATGTCAAATGTGAAGACCTGACCCCTCTTGTTTCCCTATAAAAGGATCGTTATCTTTATTTAAAAATGCTCTGCCAATATTTTTTCTAAAAATACTTCTATCTTTGTTTTCATTCACAAAATGTTCTTTCAATCGAGACAGAAGTTTGTTTTTCCCAGTATGTGTTCCAATTC
>JAUWQC010000162.1 GCA_030611285.1 bacterium
CAGAAAATATGATGAAAATCCATTTCCGCACCCAATCTCCAGAATGTTCTTTGGACCGATCAGAAGACAGATTATTTCCAGAAACCTTCCTGTAGCTACATCTATTATTGGTATTTTTTTTAAAGCTGCTTCTTCTTGTAAACCAGTTAATAATTTTTTCTCCAGATCTGTATTTTTCTTGAGACCAGCCAGCATTGTTTTTTCTTTAAGATAGGCCCGTAACTCTTTAATTTGTGTTATTTTGAACTCCTGTATGTTCTTCATAATCAGTAGAGAAATGATGAGTATGTCTTTCCGGATCATCAACTACATAATATAGATAATCGACATCTGCAGGATTTAAAGCTGCTTCAATTGATGCCAGACCTGGATTACAGATAGGAGTCGGCGGAAGGCCTGCGTACATATAAGTATTATATGGAGAATCAACTTCTAAATCCTCGAGTGTAAGATCCCCATCCCGTTTATTCAGCGCGTATCTGACAGTAGCATCAATCTGCAGGAGCATGGGTATTTTTAACCTGTTGTAGATTAC
The DNA here is from genome assembly GCA_030611285.1 of bacterium. Lineage (GTDB taxonomy): Bacteria > Actinomycetota > Humimicrobiia > Humimicrobiales > Humimicrobiaceae > Hydromicrobium. The sequence goes on from JAUWQC010000162.1 coordinate 536, forward strand.
TGCAGAAATTTTAGGTCTCTCCTCGGGAACATACGTTTCCTCTTCAATCATTGATGCAATAATTAAAATATCATAAGATGTGAAATTATTTTCTGCAAAGGAGTAGTCAAGGCTTCCGGTTTCAAACTGATACTGGGCAAGCATCATTTCAACTATGTCTCTGGCAGAATAATCTATTGTTATCTCATAAGTCTTGGGGAATAAAAATCCTTCCAGGCTGGAAGAATCTACTAAATAATCATAACTATAATTACTGATATCCACAGCCTCTTCCATATCTATATTATCTATGAAAGGTATTTCCTGAGCTACTCTATCAACAATTTGTTTTACCGTATAACCTTCCGGAATAATAAACTTATAAGTTACTGGTGGCGGGCCTGCTGTTATTTTATCCAGAACCTTCTCATATTCAGAATTTGTTTCTAATATATATATGCCGGGTATTAAACTTTTTTCCTTTCCTCTCTGTTCTACAAATAACCTGAAAAGGAAGGCATTATTAATTATTCCTTTTTCCTCCAGCAGGTCGGCAATTTCTTTTAAAGCCATCCCCTCTTTTATTTCAAATTCAACTTCAACTCCTGCCGGGATAATCTCTTTTTCTTCTCCCCTGAAAATACTGCATGAAACTGAATAAAAGGAAAATAAAGGTATTAACAGTAATATAATTATTAAATTTATCTTATTTATGAACTTATTATTTATAATTTTTAATTTTCCTCTTTTGTCTGTCCAAATAATCTTTTAGAATTATACTTGCTGAAAATTTATCAATTATCTTACTTTTAGAATTTTTCTCCAGAAGTTTTAATGGAATTTTTGTGGTATACCTTTCATCAATGTAATTAACTTCAATGCCTGCGCTAATTACTATATCTTCAACAAAGTTGATTACCTTTTTTGCCTGAATACCTACCTCCCCCCTTAAGGTGTACGGCATCCCAACCACTATTTTTTTAATCTTATATTCATTTATTAATTTTTGAAGTTTTTCCTTTACTTTTTTGTCATTACTGATTACTTCAAGAGGCGTAGATATGATTTCCAGTTCATCTGAAATCGCTACTCCTATTCTTTTATCTCCTATATCCAATCCGAGGATTCTCATTTCCCTTTCTTAAAGTATTTTAAAACCCACTCTTTTACAAAATCAATGGTACTGTCTAAAGAATCAGGATCTAAACCACCCAGCTGCGCGAAGTAAGGTTTTCCTCCGCCCCTGCCTTTTAACTTTTCACTGATTTCCCGGGCAATCTTACCACAATCTATTCCTTTCTTTACCAAATCCGCAGTAGCCTGAAGCAGCATAACAGGCTTATTGCCTAAAATATTACTAAAAATAATAAAAGTATTTTTTCCTTCAAAGTAATTTTTTATCTCATCCCCTACTATTCCCATACTTTTAATTTCTATAGCGGGAACCAGTTTTGAGATTGAAAAATTAAAATCAATAATTTTTAAACCATCACTCCGTGGGTCGTATTTAAATCTATTTATTATTTCCTTTTTCGCAATTTTTATCTGCAGCAACGTCAGCTCTTCTTCCTTTTTCTTTATATTATCTTTAATGCCTTTTAAAGTATCCCATATCTTATCATCTTCCACCTCCAGGCTGGCAGAAATATTATTTAAAATCCTTTCTCTAGCCTCCAGATAATTATATGCATACATACCAGTAGTTGCCTCAATTCTTCTTAAATTAGCGCCAATACCGGCCTCCGTTATAATTCTAAATATACCTATATCTCCTGTTCTATTTACATGAATACCACCGCAAAGTTCTCTACTGTAGTCATCTATTTCTACTACTCTTACAAACTTACCATACTTTTCACCAAATAGAGCTGTGGCTCCTATTTCCTTTGCAAATTCTCTGGTAGTCTCGAAACATCTTACGGGGTCATTATTCTGTATTTTTTCATTTATCATTCTTTCTACTTTTCTTAAGTCTTCTTCAGGTGGCGCAGTATAGATAGAATAGTCAAATCTGAACCTATCTTCTCCTACAAAGGAACCACATTGTTTTATTTCATTACCAAATACGTTTCTAAGAGCCCAATGAAGGAGATGAGTTGCAGTATGATTTTTACTGATATTCTTTCGGCTGTTATAATCAACTTCTGCACTTACCTCGTCACCCACCTTCAGTTCACCTTTTTTTGCACTACCTTTATGGATATTAATACCTTCAACCGGAATCTTGCAGTCTGTAACCGCAAAGAAATTCTCGCCTTTTCTAATAATTCCTTTATCTCCGATCTGACCACCTTTTTCTCCATAAAACGGAGTTTCCTTTAAAATTATTTCACCTTTTTCTCCCTCATATAACTTTGAGGTCAACTCCTTATTGCCATTTTTATCGATTTTTATGATATTCTCTATTACTGTTTTTGCTTTACTCTTTTGATAACCAATAAACTCCACTTCCAGATTCTTACTTATTTTACGGTATATCTCCAGATTAATATCAATTTTTTTATCAAATAAAATCTTACTTTTAGATTTTTCAGTATGTTTCTTTAAATATTCATTAAACTCTTCCATATTTAGTTTTAACTTTTTTTCATTTAATATTTCCCCTGTTAGTTC
>JAUWQC010000190.1 GCA_030611285.1 bacterium
TAAAAAGCATCAATCTGGATGGCATCATTGTATCTGATTTTGGTGCACTGGAACTTGCAAAGGAAATTCTACCGGATAGAAGAATACATATAAGCACACAGACCAACATAAATAACCACCTGGGAGTAATTTTTTTTGAAAAGCTTGGAGCAAGCAGGGTAAATCTTGCAAGAGAAATAAATTTTTCTGATTTAAAAAATATCATAGACAGAACCAATGCAGAGATTGAAATATTTATACATGGGGCATTATGTATATCCTATTCCGGGAGATGTATGTTGAGCAAATATATGACCGGTCGTGATGCTAATAGAGGAGAATGCGCTCACAGCTGCAGGTGGAAGTACTACCTAATGGAAGAAGAAAGAGCTAACTTATTTTTCCCGGTGGAGCAGGACAAACGAGGGACTTATATATACAATTCGAGAGATCTCTGCCTGCTGCCTGAATTAAAGTTACTGGTAGAAATAGGTGTAGATGCTTTTAAGATAGAAGGGAGAATGAAGACAGAAAATTATGTAAGTCTTACCACCTGGGTTTACAGGAGAGCGCTGGATTATATTGCCCGGAATAAATTTACAGATAAAAAAATATCTTATTTAACCCGGGAGCTTGATAAATGCTCTCACCGGAACTTTACCTCAGGATTTATGTTTTTTAAGGACAGGAGTGAGCTTGAGGATAATGATAATGTTGGTTATATCAAAAAATACAGGTTTGTAGGCATATACCATGATTTTAGCAATAAATATAATGGTCCGATTATAAATGTAAAGAACCAGTTCAGGGTTGGAGAGGTTATAGATATATTGCAGCCATATAAAAATCCTGAAAAATTTACAGTAGGGAAAATGATATCGGTATCGGATAGTACTGAAACTGAATGCGCTAATCCTAATGATTTGGTTATTATATGTGATCTGGGCAGATTAAATCCGTTTTCAATATTTAGAGTTAAAAATTGAAGAATTTAAATTATAATAAAAGTGTAAAAGTCTAAGAAGTTGAAAATATAAAAAATTTTAGTAATATTATAATAATTAATTTAAAAGATATATGATTGAAAATATTAAAACCTATAAGGTTTTACTGTTGGGCAGAGTTCAAGGTGTGGGTTTCAGGTATTTTGTGGAATCTATAGCGAGCAAATATGATATAAGCGGTTATGTGAGAAATACCTTTGACCGCAAAGTGGAAGTAGTCTGTCAGGGAGAAGAGGAGGATCTGAAACAATTTATAGATGAGGTAAAAAAAGGCCCGGCATTTTCAGTAGTAACAGATGTAAAAATAGAAGAAATTAAAGATAGTAGAAAATATAGTATATTCGATATCAAATTTTAACGGTATTAATATAATAATTAATAATAGCAATAGATATAAATAAAATGATTAGCTCCAGCACAAGAATAATAGCTCTTATTGGTAATCCTGTAAGGCACAGCTTATCCCCGAAGATTCAGAATTATTTTATCAGCAAATACTCAAAAGACGCAGTTTATGTGGCATTTGAATTCAAGCGTGAAAATCTTAGAGAAGCATTTAATGGTGCAAAAAAATTAGGTTTCATTGGATTAAATGTAACTATGCCTTATAAGGAAGAGGTCTGTAAATTAATTGACAGGCTGGACACAATATCTTCAATTATAAAATCAGTAAATACAGTAAAGTTTGATCAGGAAGATGGGGCTTCAATGGGTTTTAATACTGATGTAGAAGGCTTTTTAAAATCATTAGATGAAAAAAAATTTAAATGGATCGGCAAGCAGTGTCTGGTAATTGGAGCAGGCGGCGTGGCCAGAAGCTCTATTTATGGAATACTTACAAAACAGGTTAAAAAAATATATGTATACGACAAGATTAAAGAAAAGGGAGCCGAAATTGTAAATAATTTCAAAATTATAGGCAGTGAAAAAATAGAAGTTTTAACCAGTATAAATGATATCAATAGTAAAATAGAAGAAATTGATTTAATTGTAAATTGTACCCCGATGGGGATGGATATTACATCTTATAAAAATATGCTGCCAATACCCGATAGATGGAATCTTAAAGGGAAATATGTTTTTGATATGGTTTATAAACCTGTAGAAACTGAGTTTTTGAAAAAAGCCAAAAGGGAGGGAGCCACAGTTATAAATGGCATAGATATGCTGGTAAATCAGGCAGCGCTGTCTTTTAAGGTATGGTTTGATATAATACCTCAGACAGATTATATAAAAAATATGGTTTTAGATAGTATAGAAAAAAATAAGATAAAATAATTGGAGATGATGTTAAAGTAAATATAGCAATATAATATAGAAAATAATTTAATAGTAAAAAAATAAAAATAGTAGTAAACAAGCAATAATTATTATGGAAATAAGTGAAGTAATTTTTTGTATAATATTTATAATATCTGGTTTAATTGCGGGCAGCTTTTTAGAAGTAGTAATACATAGAGTGCCCAGAAAGTTATCCATTATTAAACCAGCTTCTTTTTGCCCCAGCTGTAAGAGAAAAATAGCTTTCTATGATAATATACCTTTGGTATCCTTTATAATACTTAAGGGAAGATGCAGGTATTGTAAAAATAAAATACCGCTGACCAGCCTGTTAGTAGAGATAATAACTGCTCTATTATTCCTTGCCAATTATATTTTTTTTGGATTAACCATAGAGACTGTTACAGGAATAATATTTTGTAGTGTACTTGTAGTAATATCCTTTATTGATATTGAATTTAGAATAATTCCAAATGT
>JAUWQC010000071.1 GCA_030611285.1 bacterium
CTGATCTTTAATATACATTGGTTCCGTTTCGTATATAGAAGATACTTTCTGTATAATAATGTGGGGATTTTCTTCAATCATATCCACAGCTTTCCTTAAATTATTCTCCCTATCGCCCATATTGGAGCCAAGAGATAAAAAAACATCGACTTTTTTATTTTTAGATTTGTCTTTTTCCTCTCTTTTGCGATCAAGTACACACTCCACTCCCACTGATTTCAGATTCTCTTTTATCGGAGGAGAGGTTTTTTCTATTCTTACCACCACTTTTTCTACCAAAGGTGACATATCCATTATCTGGTTAGCTATAATTTGTGAGAACGTTTCAAGAAGGTTAAATCTCTCACTGCTGTTTATCCTCTTTATGAGCTTTATTGCCTCAGAATAATTTACGGTGCTATCTATATCATCATGATTTAAAAAGCTGCCTTTATTTATTAAAATTTCAATATTGAAGCGGAAATTCTGGCCATCTTTCTTCTCGCTTTCCTTAACTCCATGATAACCAAATAAATTAAGATCTTTTATTAATATTCTGAACATCTTAAGATTATATTAAAATCCGTCAGTAATTCTTTTAGCAATCTTTACCGCTCTTATGGTTTCTGCTACATCGTGCACTCTTAAAATATTTACTCCGCCTATGACCAAACAAACTGCCGCAGCAAGGCTCCCCTCAAGTCTCTCTTCTAACGGTAAATCCAGAATACTTCCGATAAAAGATTTTCTCGAAGCTCCAATAAGTACCGGGTACCCTAACATCCTGAATTCATACACCTTACTCAATATTTCCAGGTTGTGATCCAGGGTTTTTCCAAATCCTATACCGGGGTCAACAATTATTTTTCCGGGCTTTATTCCTGAATCAATCGCTATACCAGTCTTATCTTCAAGGTAATCATAAATTTCATCTATTACATCCTCATATTCCGGATTCTTCTGCATATTTTCAGGAGTTCCTTTAATATGCATAATAACTACCGAAACATCGCCTTCAGCAATAACTTTCGCCATATTGGAATCCATGGAAAGACCACTAATATCATTTATAATATGCGCTCCGGCATCTATTGCCCTCCTGGCTACTTCAGACCTGTAAGTATCGGCAGATACCAGGATATCATAATTTTTACTTATATATTCTATTACAGGAATAATTCTTTCAACTTCCTCTTCAAAGTTTACCGGTAGGGAGCCGGGCCTGGTTGACATTCCTCCTACATCAATTATCTGCGCTCCCTCTTTAACTATAGTTTCAGCTCTCCTGCAGGCTTTATCTTTTTCAAAATAATATCCGCCGTCATAAAAAGAATCCGGTGTAACATTTAAAATGCCCATTACCAGTAAATCTTCATTCAAGTTAAACTCTTTTTTACCTATTATTAACTTTCCCCTTTTTCTGCTTTCATCCAGCTTATCTATATAACTTTCCAGATCACCTGATAAAGCTTTCAGGCCAAATGGCTGCTGCTTTATCTTGCCTATTAAACTCCTTGCACTTTTAACTGTACCCTGGATAATAACATCTGCCTTACCGCCGGTTTCCATAAGTGAATCCCTGGAAGTAACTACATCACCGCCTCTGGCAAGCATTTCCTGCTTTAATATATTTGCAGCCAGTGGATTAATACCTCTAACTTTCAGAGATATTGGGAATATTTTATCTACCATTATGCGTGACCCGGCAGCAGTAGCTCCAATTTTTTCAAACTCTTTTAAGCCTTCCTGCCTGGTTTTTATGTTTAATGCTCTTATCTTGAATTTCATATTCTATTTATCTGGCTTGATAAGTGCCATCACTTCAGCTCGTGAAGCTGCATTTTCCCTAAACAGACCCCTCACAGCAGAAGTTACAGTCAACATATTTGGCTTCTTCACTCCTCTCATGCTCATACACAAATGTTCAGCTTCAACAATAACCATAACACCTCTGGGCTTAATTTTTTCCATAATAGTATTTGCTACTATTGAAGTTAATCTTTCCTGGACCTGCAGCCTCCTGGCCACGATATCGAATACTCTTGTAAGCTTGCTCAGGCCAATAATTTTTCCAGCCTTATTGGGAACATAAGCTATATGAGCTTTCCCCACAAAAGGCACCAGGTGATGTTCGCATACCGAATAAAACGGAATATCCTTTACTAATATTATTTCATCATGGCTTTCATCAAACATAGGTCCGAGTTCCCCGGACGGATCTTCTCCAATCCCACTAAATATTTCCTCATACATCTCAGCAACTCTTTTTGGAGTCCCCTTGAGACCTTCTCTATTTATATCCTCCCCGATGCCTTTTAATATTAAAATTACTCCTTCTTCTATCATTTTTTTATTCACTGGCTAACTCCTGTTCCAAATTAATATCCAAATTAATATTATAAATGATAATCATTTAAATCTGATAAAAAACCACCCCATGATCATTATCTTCAGTAATTTCTATATAATCCACTATCTTTAACAGATAGTGCGTTTAATTCCCCTGATAATACCAAAAAGCCGGGTTATAATGTTTGGTTATTTTTTGGATATTGAAATAGCTTACTTAAATAAAAGTTTATTTATTATTTATTACTTTTTACTGGCTGCTTTTACAGCTTTCTCTTTTATAGTTTTTACTATTGCGCTCCTGGTATTTAAAACTTCACTTTTTTCTTCCAGCTGCTCAACTCTCTTGCTTTTCTTGCTTTCTACTTTTGATAATACCTTTAATATTTCATCTCTGCTGAGAGTTTCTTTTTCCATTAGCTCGTTGGCCAGATTAGCTAAAGTCTTTTTATTTTTTAGAAGTATCTTTCTTGCCATCTCATAACTTTCCATAACTATATTATGGACTTCTTCATCAATAGCAGAAGCAATCTGGTCACTATAGTGAGGCCTTGAGGCAATTTCCTTTCCCAGGAATACTTCATCTTCTTCACCTTTAAATGTAATTGGACCCAATTTTTTACTCATTCCATATTCCATAATCATTTTTCTTGTAATTTTCGTAGCCCTATCCAGGTCATTTTGAGCGCCTGAAGTTATATCATTGAAATTCATTTCTTCACTAACCCTGCCCCCTAAAAGCTGCGTAATATTATCTATAAGCTCTTTTTTGGATTTTAAAAATCTGTCTTCCTCGGGTAGAGTAATTACATAACCCAACGCTCCCCCCCGTGAAATAATAGACATTTTATGAATAGGATCAGTATGGGGAAGAACATATGAAAGTATTGCGTGGCCTGACTCATGATAGGCTATTATTCTCTTTTCTTCTTCTGATATGATTCTTGATTTTTTCTCAGGTCCGGCTATAACTCTTTCTACTGCTTCTTCTACCTCAAACATACTTATTTTTTTCTTATTATGCCTTGCTGCCAGAAGAGATGCTTCATTGAAAAGGTTGGCCAGGTCAGCTCCCGTAAATCCGGGTGTCTGCTTGGCTATATTTTTTAAATTAATACCTTTATCCAAAGGTTTTCCTCTGGCATGTATCTTCAATATTTGCTCTCTACCCAGTAGATCCGGCCTATCCACAACTATTTGTCTATCAAACCTTCCAGGCCTGAGCAGGGCAGGATCCAGAATATCCGGTCTGTTTGTAGCAGCAATCAATATAACAGTGCTATCAATATCAAATCCATCCATTTCTACAAGCAGTTGATTTAAAGTTTGTTCTCTTTCATCATGACCTCCACCTAATCCGGCTCCCCTGTGTCTTCCAACTGCATCAATTTCATCCATAAATATTATAGATGGCTGATTCGCCTTAGCCTTATTAAAAAGATCCCTGACTCTGGAAGCTCCCACACCGACAAACATCTCAACAAATTCAGAACCGCTAATGCTAAAGAATGGCACACCGGCTTCACCTGCAACCGCTCTCGCCAGAAGCGTCTTACCGGTTCCGGGGGGGCCGTATAATAGAACGCCCTTGGGAATTTTTGCGCCCATAGCCTTAAATTTACCTGGATTTTCCAAAAACTCTTCAATTTCTCTTAATTCTTCTACAGCTTCATCAACCCCTGCCACATCTTTAAAGGTAACTCCTTTTTTACCTTTACTTACCAATCTTGCTTTACTCTTTCCAAATTGAAGCACCTTGGAGCCCCCGCCCTGAAGCTGATTCATCATAAAGAAAATTAAGCCAAATATTAGAATAAAAGGTATGGCACCTATTAAAATCTGAATCCATATAGATTGTTTCTGATTATCAACCTTAAAGGGTAAATCATTATCCAGTAACAATTGCGTAACATCATAATCTCCTAAAAATGAAACTTTAAATTTAGCCCCATCTTTTAATTCACCCTCAACTATTTTATCCTCTCCTTTAATCACCATTGGCGTAGAAGTGCTTATTTTATCCTGCTTTACTGCTTCAACAAATTCATTTAAATTAAACTCTTTAACTGCAGGTGAAAGAAAAAGAGGATTCCTGAAGATTAAGAACATAGCAATTATCAGCAGTATTAATACTGCTATATTTCTAAATCCTCTACTACTGGGACCTTTACTATTTTTCAAATTCAAAACAACTCCTCATTAAATTAATTTTTCATCTACCACTTACTAAATAATAATATAATTACTGTTCATTTTCAATATACCCTATAAAAGGGAAATTCCTGTATTTCTCTTCAAAATCAAGACCATATCCTACCACAAATTTATTAGGAATATCAAATCCTTTATATTTAACCTTATTTTCTGTTTTTCTTGGAACATCTTTATCTAAAAGTGCGCAGACTTCTATATTTTTTGGATTTCTTGCCTGTAAATTCTTTACCAGATAATTTAAAGTTCTCCCGGAATCAACTATGTCCTCTATAATAATTACTTCTTTATTCTCTATACTGAATTCTAAGTCTTTGGTTATTCTTACAATTCCGGAACTTGCCTTAGAATTTCCATAACTTGAAACAGCCATAAAATCAAAAGTAACCTGTATTTTAATCTCCCTGCAAATATCAGCAACAAAAATAAAAGAACCCCTCAAAACTGAGACCAAAACAGGATTTTTATCTTCATAATCCCTGGTGATTTCCTGTCCTAATTCTCTGACTCTCCTGCGCAGCTTCTTTTCATCTATAAGTACTTTTATTTTCATATTGTTATATATTAAGACCTTTTTACCATTAATTTCTTTAAACTTATATAATTCCATTAATTACTCCATTACTCCAATAAAAACACGATTTTATTAAATCATATATAAATTATTTTTAAAATAATTTTAAATGCAAAACTTCTTTAGTATCTTCAGTTATTCTCAGCCGGTTATCAATCCTATATTTCCCCACCCATATTATTTTTTCCCTATCTATAAATACCGGGACCAGTTTTCTCAAATGTATGGGAATCTTGCTATCAACAAAAAAATCCTGTAGTTTTTTCTCTTTCTGCATACCGAGGGGGTAAAACTTGTCCCCTCTTTTCCAGGTTCTTACTCTTATTGGAAGTTTAATTTTTGCATAATCCAGAAAAGCCTCGGTATTTTTAACTTCATTAAATTTTATTTTATCCTTACTTTTTTTTAATAACTCTGATGACAGTCCCAGATTAAAATCTTTTGGCTTTATTTTAGTTCCAACTTTTATCTCCTTCCCGCTTTTCCGTGCACTTACCTTCCTATTACTTCTAAGAAACTGCTTGAACTCATCTGGCAGAAGCTTGATATAATCAACATTCACAAAATAAATATAGCTGCCTATTTTAAAAACCCTTATTTTCTCTTCTGGCTGGATGATCTTGCTTTCCCCTCCCAAACTACAGATCCTTAAAATATCATCT
>JAUWQC010000103.1 GCA_030611285.1 bacterium
AAAGAATAAGGCTACGAAAACAACTTGCTCAATACGAGAAACTTTCTGCTCTAAGCCAGCTTGCTTTGGGAGCTGCTCATGAAATAAACAATCCACTTTTAGGTATTTCTTCCTACCTAGAGAACTTAGAAGAAGAGACTAAAGATGAAAAATCAAGACAGGAGATAGGATTAGTATTGGAGAATGTGTATCGAATATCAGAAACAATAAGAGGGCTTCTTGATTTTGCACGTCCAGCTTCCCCCCAATTCACTAAAGTCAATATAAATGAATTAATTGAAGGAACTATCTCATTTATCAGTTATCAACCCCTATTCAGAAAAGTGGACGTTGAGAAAGAAATTTCCTCTTCAGTTCCCAATATTACAGCTGACCATAATCAAATAAGACAGGTTTTAATAAACATGTTTTTAAATGCAGCCCAATCAATGCCTGACGGAGGGAAATTAAAGGTAATAACGAACAAAGTAAAGTTTAAAGAGCTGGTGCAAATTGACATTTCAGATACAGGAAAAGGAATCTCTGATGAAAATATAAAGAAAATGTTCGATCCTTTCTTTACTACTAAAAAAACAAAGGGAACAGGCTTGGGATTAAGTATTAGTTTAAGTTATATAAAAAGCCATAAAGGATATATTTCCGCAAAAAGTACACTGAATAAAGGAACTACTTTTTCTATATTTCTGCCGATACGACAAAAAGGAAGAAAAACCGAAGGAAGAGAGGAGACCATCTTATGACTTCCTACTCTATTCTAATTGTAGATGATGAGACCCTGACTCTTAATAATTTAAGGAAAGCTTTAGAAAAAGAAGGTTATGAAATATATCTAGCTGATTCAGGTGAAAGAGCATTAGAAATTATGGATAAATTAAAACCAAATTTGGTTCTTCTTGATTTAATGCTTCCCGGGATTTCAGGATTAGAAGTTTTAAAGCATTCAAAAGAAAAGGGAAATGAAACAATTGTAATTATGATGACAGCCTATGAAATTCTTGAGAAGGCTGTAGAAGCTATGAAATTAGGTGCTTATGATTATATTCTAAAACCCTTTAAAATTAGCGAATTGAAAAACACTATCCGGCGTGCATTAGAAACACTTTATCTGCGGATAAGAATTCAAGAACACCTTAAGTCGGAAAAAGGTCATTATTATTTTGGCAATCTGGTTGCAGAAAGCAATAAAATGACAGAAGTATTGGAAACTGCCAAAAAAATCTCACTTTCCCCAAAAACAACCGTGCTGTTACAGGGAGAAAGCGGAACAGGGAAAGAACTTTTGGCAAAAGCTATTCACTATCACAGCCCTCGCTCAGACAAGCCGATTGTAGAAATAAATTGTGCAGCTATTCCTGAAAATCTAATGGAGAGCGAATTATTTGGATATGAAGCAGGAGCTTTTACAGATGCTAAAAAAAGAAAATTAGGTCTTTTAGAAAAAGCAGATGAAGGAACAGTCTTTTTTGATGAGATAGGAGATATGAGCCTTAACCTTCAAGCGAAACTGCTTAGAGTATTAGAAGGAGAAACTTTCAATAGATTAGGTGGTAGTAAAAATATTGAAGTAAATATAAGGGTCATAGCAGCCACTAACAAAGACCTTGAAAAGGCTGTTAAAAAGGAAGAGTTCCGTTCAGATCTATTCTACAGACTTAATGTGGTTCCCATTAATATTCCTCCATTAAGAGAAAGAAAAGAAGATATATTGCCTCTTGCTCTTCATTTTATTGAGGATCTAAATCAAGAGTTAAAACGTTCTTATAAGAAAATATCTTCTGAGGCAGCTGCTTCCATGGTCAATTACCCTTGGCCCGGAAACGCACGCGAATTAAAAAATATTATGGAGAGAATAATGTCTCTTCATGTTTCAGACGAAATTAAACTGAGTCACCTCCCCTTAGAAATAAGAAATTATAAAAAATATTCAAGAACCGGTATGATTGATCAAATAGATAAAAAAGAAGATCCAATAACTTTAGAAAAACTTGAGAAACAGTACATACATGAAGTGCTTGAATATACTGATAATAATAAAACTAAAGCCGCAAAAATATTAGGCATTCACCCCACTTCACTTTTCAGAAAAATAAAATCCTGGGAAAAATAAGTATTAATCCTTCCTAAAAATACTATTATTGCAAATTGCAGTATAGCAAAATGCTATGATATTATCATGCGAAATATCTAAACTATTGATATATAAGGACTTAAAATTTGGCACATACATTGCATTTAATGTTGGCGAAATAAAATGGAGGTCATCATGAATAATAATAATGGTGCAACAGTTAGAAAGAAAGAAAAGGAAGAAAGTTATGAAAAACAGGAGGTAGAGATAATTCCATGGCCTGACATGGAAACGATTTTAGAAAAAAAGGATGAAAAACCGGAACGGGAAAAAGTAAGATTAGACCTAAAATTTATTTATTATAAAGATAAAAAAATTCCTATTCTGCAGTTTCAAAAATCAGGATATGACAAAATATTAAAATTTTTAGTAAAAGGAATAGGGAGGTAAAAATGGCAACGCAAGCAAAAATACACTATATTGAACCTGTTATTAAAAAAAAGGAAGGAGACTATGATCCTTTTATGGAAGCTACCCTCCAATTTGAGAATGCGGCTGATTATTTGGATTTAGAACCATGGATTTATCAAAGGCTAAAATACCCTGAGAGAGAACTTATTGTTCATATCCCTGTTTCTCTAGATAATGGAACCGTGGAAACGTTTACTGGATTCAGGGTCCAGCACTCTACTATAAGAGGCCCTTCAAAAGGTGGAATACGTTACAGCCCGGATGCTTCTTTGAGTGAATGTAAAGCTCTAGCTTCTTGGATGACATGGAAGAGTGCTGTAATAAATATTCCATTTGGCGGAGCAAAAGGTGCTGTAATCTGCGATTCTACTAATATGTCTGAAAACGAGTTAAAAAAATTAACCAAGCAGTATATCAATGCTATAAGGGATATGATAGGCCCTTATAAAGACATACCTGCACCTGATATGTTTACAAATTCTCAAACTATGGCATGGATTGCAGATGCATATAATCAAAACGGACATATAGAACCAGCTGTGGTTACCGGAAAGCCTGTTATTCTGGGAGGTTCTTTAGGAAGAGAAGAAGCTACTGGCACTGGTTTATTTTATATTTTGAGAGAGGCATCAAAATATTTGGATTTTCCCCTAGCTGATAAAAAAGTTGCAGTTTTAGGTTTTGGGAATGTTGGCCAATCCATTGCAAAACTTGTTCATAAAGCAGGATGTAAAATAATTGCTGTAACAGATATTTACGGTGGAATTTATAGTGAAAAAGGAATTAATCCGTTGGCTCTTAAGGAGCAGGTTATCAAAAATGGTTCTATTGTCAATTTTCCTGAAACGGTACCTATTGATAATGAGGGACTTATCAGTTTGCCCTGTGATATTCTTATTCCAGCAGCAGTTGAAGGACAGATAAATAAAAATAATGCAGCTGATATAAAGGCGAAAATTATTCTAGAAGGTGCTAATGGTCCTACCACAGTAGCCGCAGACGAAATATTAAAAGAAAAAGAAACTCTTGTTATCCCTGATATCCTGGCAAATGCAGGAGGAGTAATGGTTTCTTATCTGGAATGGGTTCAGAACCTGCAGAGGTATTTCTTTTCTGAAGAAGAAGTGCTTGATAAAACTGAAAAGAAAATGAAGCAAGCGTTCTGGGAAGTTATAAAAATCATGAAGGATTATAAAGTGTCTATGAGAGAAGCAGCTTACATATTAGCAGTAGGAAGCGTTGCTAAAACATTGAGAGTATTAGGAAGAAATTAAAATAAAATAGTACAATCTCTTTAAAATAATCAGTATAATAAAGGCATGGATGTTCATAAACTTGATAAATTTTTTAAACCAAAACGCATCGCTCTTATTGGGGTTACTTCCAACCCGAAAAGTGTGGGGGGGAAAATATTAAGAAACCTGGTAACAGGCGGTTTTCAGGGAGTTGTGTATCCGGTCAATCTTGATTTTGAAGCAGTACAGGGTATCCAGTGTTATGCTCAACTTAAAGATATTCCAAAACAGGCGGATCTGGGAATCATATGTTCTCCGGCCCAACAGGTACCCGAATTAGTCCGTCAGTGCGGCGAAGCCAATATTAAAGGATTAATCATTATCTCAGCCGGATTTAAAGAAATAGGGGAAATAGGGGAAAAATTAGAAAAGCAGATATCTAAAGAACTCCGGCGATTTCCAAATATGCGCATTATTGGACCAAATTGCCTCGGAATTATAATACCGGGGCTGAAGCTGAATGCAAGTTTTTCAACTGGACTTCCTAAGAAGGGGAATATTGCATTTATTTCTCAATCCGGCGCCTTGTGTGCCTCTGTCCTGGATTGGGCCCTGGACAAGAATATCGGATTCTCCTACTTTGTCTCAATAGGGAA
>JAUWQC010000089.1 GCA_030611285.1 bacterium
TCAAATTCCGGTAATTATAATGCTGGATAAATATTTATCCGAAAGTCATTTTTCGTATGAAAAATTTGATTTTAAAAATATAACAGTGGACAGAGGCAAATTGTTAAGTAAAAGCAAAGATATAGATGGGAAATACAGGCGTTATTTTAATACTGACGATGGCATCTCTCCCAGAGTTGTAACCGGAATAGAAGGTGGAATTCATATAGCTAACAGTGATGAACACGATGAAGATGGATATTCTGAAGAATGCGCTCACAATAGGAAGATTATGGTGGATAAAAGGTTTAGAAAAATAAAGAAGTTGATTGAAGAAATTCCTCCTCCCAGGATTTATGGTCCTATAGATGCCGAAATTACTATCTGGAGTTGGGGTTCTTGCAAGGGTCCTATTCTTGAAGCTATGAATATATTGAATCAGAAGGAAAAAAAAGTAAATTTGATTCACTTTACCTATTTATATCCGTTTGACAGTGAATCTATTGAGGGAATTATTGAAGAAAACAATAAAAATGTTGTAGTTGAAAATAACAAGACAGCGCAGCTGGCAAAAATTATAATGATGAATACTGGTTACAGGATAAAAAATAAAATATTGAAATATAGTGGAAGACAGTTTCTACCTGAGGAAATTATTAGCAGCATTGAGAAAATAGAATAGAAATTTAAATCATTTATAATAAATGAATATTACTCTGACAATAAATGGTGATGGAAAAGACTAAAAATAAAACTTCGAAAGAAAATTATAATTTAAAACCCGGTGATTTCAACACTGAAAGAAAACCTACATGGTGTCCTGGATGTGGAAATTACGGGATTTGGAGTTCACTTAAGAAAACATTTGTAAAGCTTTATCTAATGCCACATGAAATCCTGATTGTCTATGGCATTGGCTGCTCGGGTAATGGTGCTAATTTTATAAAAACTTATGCGTTTCACACTCTGCACGGAAGGGCGCTTCCGGTAGCTACAGGGGCAAAACTTACAAACCATAAATTGAATGTGATAGTTATGGGCGGAGATGGTGATGGAGTTGATATTGGTGGAAACCACTTTATGCATACATGCAGAAGAAATATTAATATGACTTATCTATTGCATAATAATAAAGTTTACGGGCTTACTACCGGCCAGACTGCTCCGACAAGTGATAGGGGCTTTAAAACCAAATCAACGCCATCAGGAGTGCTGGAAAAACCGGTCAATCCGGTTTTGCTGGCTCTGGCATCTGGAGCAACATATGTTGCAAGAGGCTTTTCAGGAGATACCAGTCATCTTTCAGAGATAATAAAAAAGGCTATAAAGCATAAAGGCTTTTCTTTTATAGATATCCTGCAGCCGTGTGTGACATTCAACAAACAAAATACATATGACTTTTATAGAGAGAAGATATATAAGCTGGATGAGATTAAAGGTTATGATAAAAGTGACCTGAATGAAGCAATTAAAAGATCCATGGAAGAGGAAAAAATACCTATAGGAATTTTTTATCAGGTGGAAAAGCCATTATATGAGGATGGACTGAAGCAAATAGAAAGAAAACCGCTGGTTGATCATATTATAACAGATATAGACATTAACAGACTGCTGAATAATTATTATTAATGGATAACTGCTGCCTTCTGCCTTGCTGTACGAGAATTTGTATATGAATGATACTAACTTGGGTGAACACAAGGAATTTAAAATAGGTTGCTAAAGGGTTTTTATCCAGGTATTTACCATTTTTAAATAAAATTAATTTTTAAATAATTTTTTGCTTAAATTTGTGATAAAATCTTAAATATTTATAAGCCTGATTTTAAGCAGGCACTAATTTACTTTTAAGGAGGACGTTTTGTCTATAGACCCTGTTGCTTTCAGTATATTTGGATTAGACATAAGATGGTATGGCATAATAACTGCGCTGTCGCTGGTTATAGGTTTTACTGTTGTTTATTTTATAGCCAGATACAGAAGTAAGAGAGAAGAAGAAATCTTAAAATTTGTGCCATTTGCGGTGATATCTTCAATTCTTTTTGCCAGGCTGGTTCATGTCATAGCGAACTGGTCTTATTACAGCGCACATCCGATTTATATTTTTGCATTTAGAAGGGGCGGGCTTGCCATACATGGAGTTATACTGGGGGGAATTTTAGCTCTTATCATATTCTGTAAAGTAAGAAAGCTTGATTTCTGGTTATGGGCTGATATAGCTGTTCCCGGTCTGATACTGGGACAGGCTGTAGGAAGATGGGGGAACTTTTTTAATCAGGAGGCTTTTGGAAGACCGACCAATCTTCCCTGGGCTATTTATATAAACCCTGCTAACAGGCCTTATGATTACGCAAGTTATGAATATTTTCACCCTGCCTTTTTATATGAATCGATAGCAAACCTCATGTTGTTTGTCCTTCTTATGTTAATGCACAGATTTTATAAAAATAAACCGGATAGAGTTCCATATGGATTGATACTGTCAATGTATCTGGGAGTATATTCAATTTACAGGACCTTTATTGAGTCTTACCGTATTGACAGCGCCTTTTTAGGTCCGGTTAAGGTAGTATATATAATAAATTTCATTGCCATCATTGCCGCCTTTGTTATAGCCTATCATGTGATTAAAAAATTTAAGGAGAAAAAGCAGGCTTTTTAACTTTTTTATCTTATTTTTTACTGTATACACAGCCGCAGTAATTTTGATGGTACAGGTTTAATTCTTTGCTTAGCTGGATGGTTTTTTTAAAACCATCCAGTTTTTTAAAGTTGGCCTGGTAAAAATTAATTCCTTTTGCAAACCCAAGTTCCAGTCCTATGGAGTTTATAATATTGTGGTTCTTATGGGGGCTAACTGTCAAGGTGGTCCCAAATAAATCAAAACCCTGCTTTTTTGCTGTATCGGCGGTTTTATCCAGACGTATCCTGAAGCACAGACTGCATCTGCTGCCGCCTTCGGGTTCATCTTTTAAATCTACGGTTAATCTGAACCATTTTTTTACTTCATATTTTCCAACCACCAGTGGGATGGAATATTTTTTTGAGATCATTTTTACACACCCGAGTCTCCTGATATATTCTTCTACCGGATGAATATTCGGATTATAATAAAAAAATGTCACATCAAAGTCCTGTTTTAACAGAAAATAAGGATAAAGGGCACAGGTTCCACAGCAAACATGAAGAAGGATTTTTGGTTTTATAGTTGAATATTTTAACATTTTACTTATAATTTTAAGTCTGTTTTGCTAATTTTATTTTCTTCAGGTATATTAATAAAAACATTTAAAAGTATCAAAGGTCTTTTTATGAATTATAATTTTTTAAAGATAGAAAAACCAGGAAAGCTTGAGGACATAGGTACTCTCTTTGGTCAGGGTTTTAAAGTTTCCAGCTCTGTAGAAAAGGCAGTGGACAAAATATTAAAGGAAGTGGAAGCAAACGGAGACAGGGCAATCTTGAAGTTTTGCAGGCAGTTTGACCGGTTTGACACTAAAGATATTAATGAGGTTAAGGTATCGGAAAAAGAGATTGAGATTGCTTTTAAGAATGTTAAAAAAGCCTCTCCTGATTTAGTTAAAGCGCTGGAAGTGAGCTACAGAAATATAAAAGAATATCACAATGCCCAGTTTAAAAAAGAGGCAGGTTCATGGACCATAAAGCCGGGCAAGGGCAAAGAGATTGGACAAATCTTGCTCCCTCTGGAAAGAGTTGGTATATATATACCTGGAGGAAGATATATTTATCCATCCACAGTGCTTATGACTGTAGTTCCCGCAGTGGTGGCAGGAGTAAAGGAGATTGTCATATGCACTCCACCTCAGCCTGACGGTAATCTAGACCAGATTTTGCTATATCTTTGCGGAAGACTGAAAATTAAGGAGGTTTATAAAATTGGCGGCGCGCAGGCAATTGCTGCCCTTACATACGGTACGGAAAGCATTAAAAAAGTGGATAAGATTATCGGTCCTGGTAATGTATATGTTACTACGGCCAAGAGGAAGGTATTTGGTGATGTAGGTATCGATAGCCTGGCAGGTCCAAGCGATATAACAATTTTAGCAGATGATTCCGCTAGTCCTTCTTTTATTGCTGCCGATATGATTTCACAGGCTGAACATGATCCAGATTCCAGAAGTATATTATTATCCTCCAGTCCGGATATAGCAAAAAGAACGATAGAGGAAATTTACGGGCATCTGGATGACCTTATTAAAGAATATGGGAACAGGGTGAATATGGAGGTCATTTTAAAATCACTTAAGAAAAATTGTAAAATTATTTTCATCAAGGAAAAAGCTCAGTTGGTTGAGATTTGCAATATGATAGCGCCGGAACATCTGGAGATAATGGTAAAGGATGCAAAGAAAGTTTTAAAAAAGATAAAAAATGCTGGAGCCATATTCATAGGAGGATACTGTCCTGCGGCTGTCGGTGATTATATAGGGGGTACCAACCATGTTATTCCCACCAATGGTAATGCCAGATTTTCTTCACCACTGGGCGCTTATGATTTTTTTAAAAGAAGCAGCGTGACTTTTTACAGCCAGGATGCTCTGCGGAAGGAAAAAAAGTTTATTGAAATATTATCTGAATCCGAAAAATTATTTGCACATCAAAATTCTGTTAGGTTAAGATTTAAAAACATGAAGGATATAAAATGAGTATAAAGATTAAGGAGTGGATTTCCAGATTGCCGGAATATATTCCGGGCAAAACCATAGAAGAAATAAAAGAGCGGTACAATCTGGATAAGGTTTATAAATTAGCATCCAATGAAAACTTATATGGACCACACCC